>NZ_DATCRD010000377.1:0-10974 GCF_036569185.1 Chitinophaga sp. | reverse complement strand
CCAAGACAATTTAAAACGCCGAAGGCGATTAGTTTTTGAAGAAGTCTGCCGCCCTGTTCACCTTCTCTACCCATGCGCCGGAACTGGCCTGCATTACGTATTCGCTCAACCCTACCTTGCTGGCGCCTGGCGCCCAATCGTAGGTATAGCCCAGCCTGGTCCACGGATAGTGTGCATCCGTAGCTGATGTTAACGGGCGGTAATAAGCGAAAATGATGTAGTTGTTAAACCAGGTGGAAAACTCCGCCGACACGCCGCTGATCGGTACCGCACCGGTGGTTTTGGTAGTGATGGCGGGATTACCGGCCGGCCGGTACAACCTTGAGGCATTTACCCACATGGTAGCGATATGGGTATTTGTTTTTGCATTCACAGGAGGAAGTCCCAGTAACTGGCAGATACGCTGAATAGTATCTGAGGTAGCAGTAAAGGAGGGCCCTATACGGTCTTTCATCTGTTTGGGAATAAACAGCCAGGATTCGCCCCAAACGGTGGTGATGGAGTCTCCCGCCGGGTAGCTGCCCGGGAAACGCATAAAGGTGCCCATTAAAACATACTGCTGGCCATTGATGGTTTTCCATTGCAGGTCCGGGTTATCCGGGGTGATGGGCCATAGCGCAGTGCTGATTTCGCTGCTGTCCGCAATCATCGCGTCATCAACAGCCTGGTTGTACAGCTGGTCAGGCGTGTACACAGGTGGTGGCGGTACAACCGGGTCATCATCATTTTTACTGCAACTGGAAAATGCCATAGCGGCAAAAAGAAAAAGTACGGACAGCCTGCTGCCCCTGGGGAAATGTTTCATAGAAGTGGTTTTCTGGATACTGGTTATTTAAATTGAGTTCCGCAATTAAATGTATTTCAATAGAATAATCAAATTTCCTTTCATCGCGCTCCTGTAATTGGTCGTTGTATTTCGTAATAATTTGCTACGTTTGCTATTCAAACAAAATCAGATCTATGATCCGTCATGACTGGACGTTAGAAGAAATCAAAGCTATTTACAACACTCCCTTGCTGGAATTAGTGTACCGTGCTGCTTCTATTCACCGTGAATACCAGGATACTGCAGAAGTGCAGGTTTGCACCCTCTTATCCATCAAAACAGGCGGATGCCCTGAAGATTGCGCTTATTGCCCCCAGGCTGCCAGATATAACACTGACATCAATGTACATGGCCTCCTGAAAAAAGAGGACGTGATGAGTTATGCACAGAAAGCGAAAGAAGCCGGTTCCACCCGCTTCTGCATGGGCGCCGCATGGCGTGAAGTGCGCGACAACCGCGATTTTGACCGGGTACTGGACATGGTAAAAGGCGTTAATGAACTGGGCATGGAAGTATGCTGCACCTTAGGCATGCTGAACGAGGAACAGGCAAAAAAACTGGCCGATGCCGGGCTGTTTGCCTATAATCACAACCTCGATACCTCCCGCGATCACTACGAAGAAATTATCACCACCCGCACTTACGACGATCGTTTACAAACACTGGAAAATGTAAGAAAAGCCGGTGTAAGCGTATGCTGCGGCGGTATTATCGGGTTAGGCGAATCACATGAAGACCGTATCGCCATGCTGTGGACACTCAGCAGCCTGCCTTCCCACCCGGACTCTGTACCCATCAATGCGCTCACCCGCGTAAAAGGCACGCCCCTGGAGCATCTTCCCAAAGTGGAGTTCTGGGATATGGTACGCATGATTGCCACCACGCGTATCCTGATGCCCAAAGCCATGGTACGCCTGAGTGCCGGCCGTGCGGAAATGAGTATGTCCGACCAGGCCCTGTGCTTTATGGCGGGCGCCAACTCCATTTTCACCGGTGAAAAACTGCTCACCACAGGCAATCCTTCTTTCGAAGAAGACCATATGATGTTCGAACTGCTGGGACTGAAGCCTAGAGAGGCTTTCAAGGAACAGGAAGCCAGCTGCTGCTAGTATGTGCGCCTTCGGCGCTTTAAATTGTCTTGGAACACTGATTACGCTGATTATACTGATTAGCTTGATTTTTATTTTTTGATTTTATTTTGATTAAAAGATTAAGGGAGATAGAAGCGGGTATGTTCGCTTTTATCTCCCCTTATTATTTTACAAAATCAGGTTAATCATCTTTTTGAAAAGACAAAGGGAGATAGAAGCATATAACTGCTTTTATCTCCCCTCATTATTTTACAAAAATCAAAAATCAAAAAATAAAAATCAAGCTAATCAGTATAATCAGCGTAATCAGTGTTCCAAGACAATTTAAAGCGCCGAAGGCGCGCCCTACAAATCGCTCATCCCGAAGTACTCCACCCCTAGTTGATAGCCTTTCAGCCCCAGGCCGCAGATACAGCCGATGCATTTGGGGGCAATCAGGGATGTATGCCGGAACTCTTCCCTGGCGTACACATTGCTGATATGAATTTCCATTACCGGCGTTTTAATGCCCGCAATGGCATCACGGATGGCGATAGAGGTATGTGTATAAGCGCCTGCATTCAGCAAAACGCCGTCGTAAGAAAAGCCCACTTCATGCAGATAGTTCACCAGCTCCCCTTCCACATTGCTCTGGAAGTAAGTAAAAGTTACCGACGGGAATTGCTTTTGCAGGTGCTTGAAATAATGTTCGAAAGATTCACTGCCATAGATGCCTGTTTCACGCTTGCCCAGCAGGTTCAGGTTAGGTCCGTTAATAATTGCTATTTGCATGATAATGGTTATAGAATGAAGGCCTAAGATAATTAATCCTCTTTATTATTGCTATCGCTTCCCCAGCGGTAAGTTTGCTGCTCCAGGCCCGCAAGATCTATGATACGGTCCACTACCGTAGCGGCCATTTCTTCCAGGTTGGCAGGCAAACTGTAAAAAGAAGGCGTAGCCGGGCAAATGATACCACCGGCCAGGGTTACGGCTTCCATATTTTTGATGTGAATAAGATTGTAGGGAGTTTCCCTTACCACGCAGATCAGCTTTCTTCTTTCTTTCAGCACTACATCTGCTGCACGGGTGATCAGGTCGTTGGAAATACCGGTGGCGATACGCCCCAGTGTGCCCATGGAACAAGGGCAGATGATCATGGTATTAAAGCGGCCGGACCCGGAGGCAAACGGCGCATGAAAATCCTGTTGGGTATAAAAACGGAAAGGGAGTTGTTTATAATCTTCGTCTCTGAGCTCTGTTTCCCAGACGGTTTTAGCGTTCTCGGTCATCACCACGGCTACCTGGTCCAGCTGCTCATGCGCTGCCCGGAGCTTCTGCAACAACTGGCGGGCGTAGATGGAACCACTCGCCCCTGTAACTGCTACTACTATACGATGTTTCATTGGCTATGCTGTTGAATTTACAAAGCTAGCCTATTTGGGCGGTTAAACGCCAGCCTGGGCAACTATTTCATCCATCACAATGCCGCCATGACTTTCATTGTAAACACATTCGCCGTTACGGATCACCAGTACCTGGGGCGATTCATGCTGAACATGGTATATTTCTGCAATCTTATTGGATACGGGACGATAAGCGATCAGGTCCAGGTAATAAAACGTTAACCCTTCCGGTTCAGCCGACCGTTCCAACCTGGCCTTGGCCATTGAGCTGATAGAGCATCGCGTGCTGTGCTTGTAAATCACTACCGGCTGATGCGCTGATGCCGCATTGATCTCAGATAGTTGTTCCTCACTGGTTAACGTTTTCCAATTCATTTAACATGCTTTGTTATGTTCTATCGCAGGCGACTTGGCCATGCCCTTCATCGGACAACCCAGTTTCTGATGGCTTGCGCAGGACGTTAAGAAAGCAGCAAAGATACAAACCATAGCGGTGTAGCCCAAAATTCTTACATAAGATTGCATACTGGCAGTTTTAATTAATTTATTGACTAAAACGAATTTTCAGCGGAAATATGATACGACTACTTTTTTAATCGTCTATTGTAACGTTATATTTGCAAATATAGAAAATACATTAAAAAAAACAACAATGTAATTTTCGGCAGGCCGAAAATATTCAGCGTTATGACAAAAGTACATTTTATTGCCATAGGCGGCAGCGTAATGCATCAGTTAGCCATTGCGCTTAAAAATAAAGGTTACCAGGTAACCGGCAGCGACGACGAAATTTTCGAACCGGCCCTGTCGAACCTGCAACAGGCGGGCATTTTACCAGCCAGCACCGGCTGGGACCCTGCCCGGATAACGCCGGATCTGGACGCCGTCATCCTGGGCATGCATGCCCGGGACGATAATCCCGAACTGATAAAAGCCAGGGAACTTCAGCTGAAGATCTATTCTTTCCCGGAATATATCTACCAGGAAAGTAAAAATAAAACACGGGTAGCCATCGGGGGAAGTCATGGTAAAACCACTACCACAGCCATGGTGATGCACGCGTTACAGCTGAACCATCAATCGTTCGACTACCTCGTGGGCGCGCGGCTGGAAGGATTCGCGCAATCTGTAAATATTACGGATGCCCCTGTAATTGTGTGCGAAGCGGATGAATATCCTGCCTCGGCCATTGAAAAGCGGCCTAAGTTCCACTTCCTGCACCCGCAGATCGCTGTATTAACGGGGATTGCGTGGGATCATATCAACGTATTTCCTACCTACGAAATATATAAAGAACAGTTTGCCATTTTTATCAGGCAGATGGAACCCGGACAGGTGCTCATTTACAACAGTACGGACCAGGAGCTCGTTAGCCTGGTTACTGCCACCGGTGGCCACCTTAAACTGGTGCCCTATGCATTGCCGGAGCATACTATTATCAATGGCGTCACCAGCGTTATTTTCGGGGAGCACCGGGCCAGCCTGGAAGTTTTCGGGGATCATAACCTGCTGAACCTGCACGCCGCCAAACTGGTTTGTAATGAACTTGGCTTGTCCGATGCGGAATTCCTGGCGGCAATTGCTACCTTTAAAGGCGCCGCAAAAAGACTGGAACTGGTAGCAAAAAACGACCATTGTGTTATTTACCGTGATTTTGCGCACGCTCCTTCCAAAGTGAAAGCCACTATGGAAGCCACGAGGCACCAGTTTCCCGACAGGAAACTGATTGCCGTACTGGAATTACACACCTATAGCAGTTTAAATGCAGATTTCCTGGAACAATACCAGGGCGCTCTCGATACAGCAGATACCGCCGTTGTATTCTACAGCAAACATGCGCTCGAAATAAAGAGAATGCCGGACCTGGCGCCGGAGCTGATCGCACAACGCTTCGGCCGTAATGACCTGCACGTTTTCCACAACCGGGAAACGCTGGAAGCATTCCTGGCCGCACAGCAATACCAGGATACCAACCTGCTGCTGATGAGCTCCGGTACTTACGATGGCCTCGATTTTAGCAAACTGAAAGCATTATTGCCGTCAGACAAATAAATACATTAAACAAAAATATAAATTATTCATAATGCCTTCTTTGCTCCTCAAAAGGCCGCTGGCCGTAATCGATCTTGAAACCACCGGAACCAACGTGGCTTCGGATCGTATCATTGAAATTGCTATCATCAAAGTGTTTCCGGATAAAACCACCCAGTCGAAAGTGAAACGCATTAACCCCGGAATGCCGATCCCCGCCGGATCTACAGCAATTCATGGTATTAAGGACGAGGATGTAAAAGATGCACCTTCCTTTAAACAGGCCGCACACGAACTGAAACAGTTCATGGAAAACTGCGACCTGGCAGGTTATAACTCCAATCGCTTCGATATTCCCCTGCTGGTAGAGGAATTCCTGCGGGCGGATATTGAATTCGATGTTTCCAAACGCAAATTTGTGGATGTACAGCGGATCTTCCACCTGATGGAGAAACGCACACTGGCCGCCGCCTACAAATTTTATTGCGATAAACAGCTGGAAAACGCGCACAGCGCCGAAGCAGACGCACTGGCCACCTACGAGATCCTGGAAGCCCAGCTGGGCAGGTATGAACAACTGCAGCAGGATATTGACTCACTGGCCGATTTCACCAAAGAAGAAGATTACATCGACTTTGCACGCCGTCTCGTGATGCAGGGCGGACAGGAAGTGTTTAACTTTGGTAAATACAAAGGCCGCTCCGTGAGAGAGGTGTTAAGGGCAGAGCCCCAGTATTACGACTGGATGATGAAAGCGGACTTCCCACTCAATACCAAACAAAAACTGACTGAGATCTTCCATAATATGATGTTAAAAAAAATGTAATGTTAACGGGGAACATCATATCTTGCGCCGGAATTGAATTATTTTCGCAGTCCAAAAATATCATCTGCTGAATTGGAAAAGCTTGTCATCATTCCTACGTACAATGAAAAGGATAATATCCGGAACATCATTGACGCTGTATTTTCCTTACAGCAGGATTTTCATGTGCTTATTGTGGATGACGGATCGCCCGACGGCACCGGCGCTATTGTAAAATCGCTGCAACAGCAACATCCCGGCGAATTGTTCCTGGAAGAAAGATCCGGCAAACAAGGCCTGGGCACAGCTTATATCCACGGTTTCAAATGGGCGCTGGCCAGGGGTTACAAGTACATTATTGAAATGGACGCCGATTTTTCGCATAACCCGAAAGATCTTCCGCGCCTGTACGATGCCTGCGCCAAAGAAGGAGCAGATGTATCTGTAGGTTCCCGCTATGTAAAAGGCGGTAAAACCGAAAACTGGCCCTGGGACCGGGCCGTATTATCTTATGGCGCCTCCATTTATGTAGGCATGATCACCTGGATGCCGGTGAAAGACCCCACCGCCGGGTTTGTATGTTACAGCAATACGGTGTTGGAGTCTATTAACCTCGACCAGATACAGTTTGTAGGCTATGCCTTCCAGATCGAAATGAAATTCACCGCCTGGAAACTTGGTTTCAAAATAAAAGAAGTGCCTATCACCTTTAAAGACCGGAAAGAAGGATACTCAAAAATGAACAAAGGCATCATCAAAGAAGGCATACTCGGCGTGCTCAAAATACAATGGCAAAGCCTTTTCCGCAATTATAAAAGACGGTTGCAGAATTAATAACATCATCTCAATTACATAGCATTTAGGGATCTGCTCATTTTAAATAAATGAACAGATCCCTAAATACATTTTACTGATTCATGAAAAAAGCATTTCTCCAGCTGCATCTTTCTGTGTTCCTGGCTGGATTTACAGGGATATTGGGTAAACTCATCTCCCTTAACGAAGGACTACTGGTATGGTACCGGTTATTGATCACCTCTGTTACTTTATACGTTTTATTCCGCATACAGGGCACCTTTAAAAAACTTCCCTGGAAAGATATCCTGCCTATTGGGGGCACCGGCGTAATAGTGGCCCTGCACTGGCTTTTCTTTTACGGCAGCATCAAATATTCCAATGTATCTATCGGGGTGATCTGCTTTTCGCTCACCAGCCTGTTCACCGCCATATTTGACCCGCTTATCAACAGGCGCCGCTTTGATGTAGCCGAAATGTTACTGAGCCTGCTTACCCTGCTGGGCATCCTGCTTATCTTCCATTTCGATACCCAATACCGCACCGGTATTATCATTGGCATCATCTCCGCCATGTTTGCCGCGCTGTTCACCGTATTCAACAAAAGACTGATCAAACGTTTTGATACCTACACCATTACTTTTTATGAGCTGTCAACAGGTTTCATCGTGCTCAGCATGGCCATGCCGTTATATCTTCACCTCTTCCCCGTGCCCACCCTGCTGCCCTCATCCCCGGATCTCATTTACCTGTTGGTGCTGGCCTGGTTCTGCACGGTGCTGATGTACCTGCTGAGTATGAGCGCCCTAAAAAAAATATCCCCTTTTACCGTGAACCTTTGCTTCAACCTGGAACCGGTGTACAGTATCGTGATGGCATTTGTGCTGTTCCATGAAAACAAATTACTGAACAATGCATTCTATGCGGGGCTGGGTTGTATCATCCTTTCCGTGGGACTGCAGATGCTGCGCGTGGCAAAGGGCAAAACGGCTTCCTGACGCCTCCGCTCATCCTCATTTATTTGTAACTTGAGCGCTGTAATGATTACTTTGCGCTTATGAGAAAAGTTTTATTAGGGGTATCCCTCCTGGGAGCTTCCCTTTCTACCTATGCACAACAACCTGCAAAAAAGCCACTGGATCACAGTGTTTATGACAGTTGGCAAAGCATTGGCACTAAACTGATCAGTAACAACGGACAGTGGGTAGTGTATTCAGTAATACCACAGGAAGGCGATGCCAGCCTGGTGATCTATGACCGGAAAACGGGCCAGGCTACTACCATAGCCCGCGGCGGCAGCCCTGTTATTACAGAAGATTCCCGCTATGTGATCTGCAGCATCAAGCCTTTTTTTAAAGATACCCGTGAAGCAAGGATCAAAAAGAAGAAACCGGCGGAAATGCCCAAAGATTCTATGGCTATCATTGCCCTGGGGCAACCAGGCATCGTGAAATTCCCTGGTGTGAAGTCTTTTAAAACACCGGAAAAAGGCAGTGGCCTGCTCGCCTACCTGCTGGAAAAACCAGCCGCAGATACTGCCAGGAACAAAGGCAATAAAGCACCAAAAGCAGCTGTGGACAACGACCGGGCGGATGACGATAAAACACCTCCTGCCGGCAATGAAAGCGGTACACTGGTGATCCGCCAGCTGCTGAGCGGCATACAGGACACCGTAAAAAACGTGACCGAATTCACTTTCAGCAAACCCGGCAACCAACTGCTCATCGAAACAAAGGCTGATAAAAAAGATTCGCTATCGCGCAATGGCGTACTGCTGTGGCATACCGCCGGCAGGAAAGCCACTGCACTGAGCAACGGCAACAGCGACTATAAACAGTTTGCATTCGATGAAAAAGGAGAACAGGCAGCCTACTTTGGTACCCGCGATTCTGCCAAAGCATTACAGCAATTCTACAAACTCTACTACTTCAAACCAGGGCAGGACAGCGCCTATGAAGTAGCCGATAAAAACAGCAGCGGCATTCCCGCCAACTGGAGCATCAGCCCCAACAGCCTGATCTATTTCAGTAAAGACGGGCAACGCCTCTTCTTTGGCACCGCGCCCATTCCACCGGTGAAAGATACCAACATCGTGGATTTTGAAGTGGCCAAAGTAGATATCTGGAATTATAAAGATGATTACCTGCAACCTATGCAGTTAAAAAATGCGGATAAAGAACTGAAGAGAAGTTATGCCGCCGTATATTATCCCGGCAGTAAACGCGTGATCCAGCTAAGCGATAAAGATCTTGAAACAGTGATCACAGCAGCGGAAGGGAACAGCCCTAACGCGCTCGGCTATACGGACAAAGGCGAGCGTATTCCCCTGCAATGGACAGGCCGCACGCTTAAAACGGCGTACCTCGTCAACACCAGTGATGGCACCAGGAAAAAGATCAAAGAAAAGCTGGACGGCAACTTTTTCATCTCCCCTAACGGAAAATATATCATCTGGTACGACCTGGTAAACCGGGAATGGTTCAGTTACAATAACGCTACCGGCGCCACCATAAGCATCAGCAAAAGTATTCCTGCAAAAGTATATGATGAGGAAGATGATCACCCGGATGTACCTGATGCATATGGCATTGCAGGCTGGATGAAAGAAGACAGCTATGTGTACATCTACGACCGTTACGATATCTGGCAAACAGATCCCAGCGGGAAAAACGCCCCGCTGAACATTACCAATGGGATTGGCCGGAAATGCAGGACCCGCCTGCGTTACCTGCGACTGGACCCTGATAAGAAATTTTTCCTGCCCGGTGATCGCCTCATGCTCACCGCCTTCCAGGACAGCAGCAAATACAATGGCTTCTATTCGCTTGACCTGCCCCGTAAATCCGGCAGATCTGCCAACCTGCAGCAGGTTATACTCGGACCATATACTTATACCGATCTGCTGAAAGCAAAGGATGCCAGTGTATTTTCGTATACCCGTAGCCGGTATGAACTTTCTCCTGATGTTTTTGCGGGAGATGACATCGCGAAAGCTGCACAGATCAGTCGCACCAATCCCCAGCAGCAGGAATACAACTGGGGCACCGCATCGCTGTATAAATGGACCACTTTCAGCGGTAAACCTGCAGAAGGCATTCTTTATAAACCCGAAAATTTTGACAGCACCAAACAATACCCGGTGATCTTTTATTTCTATGAGAAATTAACAGATGGACTGTACAGTTACCAGGCGCCGGCGCCAACCCCATCGCGGTTGAACATCTCATTTTTTGTAAGTCGCGGGTACCTTGTATTTGCACCGGATATCAGTTATGAAAACGGTTATCCCGGCAAAAGCGCTTACGATTATATTGTAAGCGCTGCAGAAGACCTGGCGAAGAAACCCTGGGCAGATGGTAAAAATATGGGCATCCAGGGCCAGAGCTGGGGCGGCTACCAGGTGGCTTTCCTCATCACGCAAACCAACTTATTCAAAGCTGCATGGGCAGGCGCTCCCGTGGCCAATATGACCAGCGCCTATGGAGGCATCCGCTGGGAAAGCGGCATGAACAGGCAGTTCCAGTACGAACATTCTCAAAGCCGTATCGGTGCCACCTTATGGGAAAAGCCTGAATTGTATATTGAAAATTCACCGTTGTTCAATCTTCCACGTGTGAACACGCCGGTAGCGATCATGGCAAATGATGCCGATGGGGCTGTGCCCTGGTACCAGGGCATTGAAATGTTTACCGGTTTACGTCGTTTAGGCAAGCCCGTATGGCTGCTGAATTATAACAATGAAGCGCATAACCTTGTGCAACGCCAGAACCGTAAAGATATTCAGCGCAGGGAGCAACAGTTCTTTGACCACTTCCTGAAAGGCGCTCCGGCTCCTCAATGGCTGGAAAGCGGCGTGCCGGCAACGGAAAAGGGCATCAACTGGGGCTGGGATCTGCAGCAGTAAATTAATTGGCATACAAAAACGCAGCTGTTGCTTTAAAGCGCCAGCTGCGTTTTTGTTAATACTGGAGCAACCAGTTTTGGATTAACTGTTGATAACGGAGGTTGAGGTATTTTTGAAAAATGCCCAAATTATATATC
>NZ_DATCRD010000376.1:0-25745 GCF_036569185.1 Chitinophaga sp. | reverse complement strand
CACACGAACTGGATGGGCCGATGTTAAAGCATTGGAAGAAAAAGCGATTAAAAAGGCCTGTAGAAACTGCTGGCGACTAAATTATGGAAAAAGATGTCAATTACAGGACGTATGGATTTTGTCTTCAAATATGTTTTTTTTACTTTTGTCAACTCATAACCGTACAGAAAAACACAAATTTCTTTCATTCCCAAAACGGTCAACATTTTTCAGGACGAGACACTGTGTAAACCTATATCAGGACAAGACCCCGCTATTTCAGGACGAGACAAGTGCATGCACAGTGTATGGGAAGTGTATCAGTAGTGTATGGCTACAGTATGGATAGTGTATGGGGACAGTATCAGGAGTATATGGGAAATACTACACATAGACGAGTCCTAAGTATCCGAGAAGTATCCGAGAAGTAGTAACGGCATTACTGGGAATGTCTCTTAATCATCTCCAAAAAAAAATAAAAAAACCGGAACAGGAATATTCCGGCCGTTTTACCTAAACCTACAACTGTTACGCGGCGTAACAATTTTCTTTCGTGTTTTAAGCAACAGCGCCCCTTTTGCGGAGCGCTGTATTGCTTGATTCATCAGGGAAGTTGTTTAACTGCTACCCGTCACTCTTTACCTTGCCGAATACAGTCCGATTAAATGATTCTTCTATCCGTTGATGCTTTCTTTTGTCTGATGATCCTTCTTCCTGTTGATTCCTTTTTCTGCAAACAACTTCCCCCCTTTAAACACACATTATTTTGCAACCGCCGTTAAAGGCGTTCCTTCTTTTATTTCATCGCTGCCGTTCTGCACCAGCTGATCGTTGTCGGATAGATCACCGAAAACCTCTACCTGCCCGTTGGATTCATTTCCGCATTTCACCGGCACCCATACCGCTTTATTGTTCACCGCCTTGATCACAAATATTTTTTCGGAATTGCTGACAATAGCGGATTTAGGCACAATGTACACGTCTTTCTTACCCGGCATGGGCATTTGTACTTCGGCATACATGCCAGGAAGCAAACGGGCTGCTTTATTGGCTACATCCATTTCCAGTATTTCAGAGCGCAGCTTCACATCCAGGCTACCGGCAATACGGTTTACCTTCGCCGTAAAAGTATCTCCAGGCAATGATTTCACGGTAAAGCGAACATCGCTTGCATGATGCGCTTCGTCGGTATAAATTTCAGGCACGGCTACGGATAAACGTAGTTTCTGCTGTTCTTCCAGACGGAACAACGGTTTGTCAGACCCCTTACCGGCGGGGCCCACATAAGTGCCCGGATGCACATTACGCTGGCTGATCACTCCGCTAAACGGTGCACGGATCACCAGGTAGCCCAGCATCTGTTGCACTTCGTGGTAGGAAGAACGGGCAGAAAGCAGCTCTGCACTGTCGGCGCTCATTTTCTCAAACGCCATATCCAGGTCGTTGGGAGAAATAGTTCCGGGCACCTTGCTGGTTTTCAGCAAACGTTCATAAGTAGCACGGCTGGCCCGGAACATGGCTTCTTTTGTGTGCAGCCTAGACTGCGCTTCCATCAATTGCGTATTCATTTCCGGCGCATCGAGGGTGGCCAACACCTGGCCGGCAGTTACCTGGCTACCCAGATCCACATTTACATTTTTCACATAACTGTTCACTTTGGCATAGAGATCAGCAAACTGGAAAGGCTTTATTTCCCCGGGTAATTTCAGGGAAGCATCCAGCTGGCTTTTCTGAAGATGAATAATTTTCACCTGAACACGTCCATCTTCATTCTCATTGTCGTCATCTGCCCGGGAACTATGGCAGGAGGCGAACAATACGCCGAGGGGCAATAATGCAGCAGCCGTCATGACCCGGTACAACAGGCTGTATTTATTTATATTCATGATATTGATATGTCGTTTAGTCATTATAGTTATATCTGGTTATACACGCGCCGCACCCGGAACGTAATACTGGCTGTTCTCATCTTCAGGGTCCAGCGATACCGATTTCACGGTTGATCTCTGCTGTACCCAGGAGAAGATCAACGGCAAAATAAACAGCGATGCAAAAGTACTGGCAATCAATCCGCCGATAACCGCACGGCCCAGCGGCGCTGTCTGATCGCCTGCTTCCCCCAGCCCCGATGCCATTGGGATCATACCCGCCACCATGGCGATACTCGTCATGAGAATAGGGCGCAGCCTGATGGAAGTACCTTCCAGTGCGGATCTGCAGGAATCATGGTTTTCCAGCCGGAGTTTTTCTGCATTGGTGATCAGTAAAATCGCATTGGCTACAGACACGCCTACCGACATGATGATCCCCATGTATGACTGCAGGTTAAGCGTAGACCCCGTGATCAGCAACATGATCAGTGATCCCGCCAATACTGCGGGAATAGTGGAAACAACTACCAGCGCTACTTTGAACGACTGGAAATTAGCCGCCAGCAATAACAGTATCACAATAATTGCTACTAACAAGCCCGATTGCAGGCTATCCAATGTTTCATTCAGCAGGTTCATCAATCCCCGCTTTTCTACGGAAATACCGCGTGGCGGCTCTCCGGCGCGCTTAATAGCTGCCGCTACTGCTGCGGAGGCATTCCCAAGATCTCTCTTATGAATATTAGCGCCGATAGACACAATTCTCACCGCGCCGATACGGTCGTATTCTCCTACCACCGTGTCAGGCTGCAAGGTGGCCACATCGCCTAACGACGGGCGGGTGTTATTTTTGCTGATGGGAATAGCGGCCATGTCATTAATGCTCGACATTTCATTTGCCGGTACAGAGATCTGTACAAAATAAGAGGTCGCATTCTTTTCATCCAGCCAGTTATTTTTTTCAGTAAAACGGCTGGAAGAAGTAGAAGCCGTTAGTGATTTGGCGATATCCGTAATACTTACACCCAGCTGGCCAGCCCTTTCCCGGTCGATGTTTACACGGATAGCCGGGTAGTCCATCGGCTGATTGATCTGTACATCCCGCAGGTAAGGGATCTTCTTCATTTCTGCCAGTACCTTCTGCGCATACGGCACACTTTCTTTCAGGTTTTTACCCATGATGGCAATTTCAATGGGTGTGGATGCCCCCTGGCTCATCACCTTATCTGTAAGATCTATCGGCTCAAAGCTCATCTTCACTTCCGGCATCTGTTCATGGATACGCTTGCGCAGTTTCTCCTTAAACTCATCCATGTTGATGTGGAAGTCTTCTTTCATATTTACCTGCAGCACTGCCTCATTTGGCGTTGCCATAAAGAGATAAATGGGGTTGGTAGAATAGGACGATGGATGGGTACCGATGAAGGAAGATGTGATGTCGATGTTTTTGGCGCCAACAATCTCCTTCAGGATTTGTGTTGATTTAACAAGCATGGCTTCCGTCCGTTCGATGCGTGTTCCTGTAGGCTCTTTCAGTCTTAACTGGAACTGTCCGTTATTCAGTTTAGGTAAGATATCACGGCCTATAACACTCATACATAATGCTACTATACCAATAACCCCAATAAAGTAAGCGCCGATTACCAGCTTCCTTTTTTTCATCAGTCCTTCCAGCCAGCCAATAAAGCGCAGCTTGAAGCGATCGAACCCGGAAATAGTTTTAGCGTGCTGTTTTTCGTCTGCAATTTCTGTTTCAATATAACCGGCTGTTTTATGTACATCGTTGCTATGTACATGCGGGTGACCATGATGCCTGAACTTATTGGCATCCAGCATCCAGTTGGCCAGGATGGGCACCAGCGTTTGCGACAGCAGGTAGGAAGCAATCATGGAAAACCCGATGGCCAGCGACAGCGGCATAAACATAGCGCGGGGCACGCCCTTCATAGTAAAGGAAGGCGCAAACACAGCAAGGATACACAGCAGGATCAGCAATTTCGGGAAAGCAATTTCCTGGCAGGCATGCCAGATAGCCTGTGCTTTGGGCTTACCCATTTCCAGGTGCTGGTGGATGTTTTCAATAGTTACAGTAGATTCATCTACCAGTATCCCGATAGCCAGCGCCAAACCACTCAGGGTCATAATATTGATGGTTTGACCAAAGAGTTTCAGGAACATCACCCCTATGATGATTGACACCGGGATGGTAATGATCACGATATAGGCACTACGGCGGTCGCCAAGAAACAGCAGTACCATCAGCGCAGTAAGCACCGCACCAATTACCCCTTCACTGATAAGGCTTTTCACGGCATTGATCACATACACGCTCTGGTCAAATACAAACGAGATCTTTACATCTTCCGGTAATAATTTCTGGATATTTGGTAAGGCGGCTTTCAGGTTATTCACTACTGTCCAGGTAGAAGCGTCTGCTGTTTTTATAATAGGGAGATATACAGAGCGTTTTCCGTTGATCACTGCGTAACTGCTGGTAATATCCGCGGCATCTTCCACTTTCGCCACGTCTCTTACAAATACGGTGGGGCCGTCGCCCATTACCAGTGGAATGTTCTCAAATTCCTTCACCGTGCGTATCACGGTATTGGCAGGTGTGAGATAAGTGATATCGCCGATGCGCACGTTACCTGCCGGGGATATCTGGTTGTTATCCTTGATGGCGGCTACTACCTGGTCGGCCGTAAGATGGTGGCTGCGCATCAGTGCAGGATCCACATTGATCACGATAGTACGTGAGTTACCACCAAAAGGCGCTGGTGAGGTAAGACCGGCAATACGGCTGAAAGAGGGCCGGACAACAGTCATGGCCAGATCCTGCAGTTCATTATTGGAACGGGTAGGGCTGCTTAGCGCCAGTTGCCCGATCGGTAAAGTGGATGCATCGAAGCGGATAATAAAAGGTGGCTGCGTACCCGCCGGCATGGAAGAAAATGCACGGTTGGCCATAGCTGTTACTTCCGCCGCGGCCTGCGCCATGTTTGTCCCTTCATAAAAAGAGATCTTGATCATGGTAAGGCCCTGGATATTTTTGGCTTCAATATCTTTTACACCTGTTACATACAGGAAAAGGTTCTGGTAGTTGGTGGCAATAAACCCTTCCATCTGCTGGGGCGACATGCCCCCGTAAGGCTGTGATACATAAATAGCCGGCAGGTTAAGATCCGGGAAGATATCTATCTTAATATCCCGCGTTGCCTGAATACCAAAAAACAACAGGCCCATCACTACTACGATGATGGCTATTGGCTTCTGTAATGCGGTTCTTATCAGGTTCATACAATTATATTCAGGAAAGGGTGGCCTTTCGGTTAATTACAGTTGATTCAAAAAAAGTTGCAGATCCCCTACGGTAGCAGATTTATACAATATTGCCTGCCACACGCCATTGTAGGCAATATCCCGGTCTGTTTCCGCACGGTTAATGTTATACAGTGCCTGGGCCAGGTCGGCAATATTCGTCAACCCGTTCTCATAGAGGGTGCTTTTCTGCAGGAAGGCATCGCTGGCGGCTTTCAGCCCTATGGGCGCTTCCCGGTATTTCTTCACCGCATTATCTATCTGCTGTTCCGACAGCTGCAGCTGATGTTGCAGGCGGCTGTAGGTTTGGTTGTATTCATTTTTCAATCCTTCTGTGGTGTAATGCTGCCGGGCCACCTGGGAATGCGTGCGCCAGAGGTCTGTTACCGTCCATGAAAGGTTGAGGCCCACAAGGTAATTGGATACCTGCGGTTTTGCGCCCGACCAGTATGCCTGGCTGTAATGACTGAGATTAGCTGCGCTATAGTCGTAATCAAAACCTGAACCGCGTGTTTGCATCACGCCCATAAACGAAAGGCGGGGCATTGCGTTTTTACTGATGAGTTTCTGATTGGCATCGCTTAATGTAACGCGGGAGCTGAATAACTTAAGCAAAGGTTGATTTTTAAGCGACACGGAATCCTCTGCAGATATGGTTTCCAGCAGTTGATTGGGTATTTTCGTTACAAAAGTGGTGTCGAGTATAAAATCCTGTGGAGGTACGTCCATCATTTCCGCCAGTTTATTGCTTTGCGCATTTTCATAGTTCACAGCATCTACCAGTGTTAGTTTTGCCTTGGATACTTCTGCATTGGCGATGGAGCTGTCGACTCCGGCACTAAGGCCGTTCAGCGCGCGCGACACAATGATATGCCGCAGGTCCTGCGCCCGTTTCAGGTTAGACTCCATAGAGCCCCTCAACCTTTGCGCTGCCAGGAGATTAAGATATGCACCGGCGATGCGCACCTGCTGTTCAAATTTTTCCTGTTCCAGGTCGGCCTGGTTAGTATACAATTGTTCTTTTGCGGCCTGTACTTTAGCATGCTGGCGGCCAAAGGTGACTACATCCCAGCTGATATTGGCCAGGTATAATCCGCCGAAGGCGGCATTCCAGTTCTGTGAAGGCAGGGTGGGCCCCGAAGCGCCGGTGGTCCAGCCTTTGTATCCCCACATAGGGCCGGTTTCTCCATTCACGGTACCGTAACTATTCTGAGCGGCGAGGTTCAGGTCAGGTAAGTATTCTCTTTTTACTGCACTGATATTTTCTGTAGCTGCTTTAGCATAGTTTTCTTTTGCTTTGATAGACTGGTAATTCTTCAGTCCTGTTTGTAGTGCTTCCTGCAAGGTAAGCGGGCGGGTCTGACCCATCACTGCCGCCGAACTGCAGCCTGCTGCAACAACCAGCAGGCAAAGCGGTTTCCAGATGTTCATAAATTAATCTATAGCGTCCAATAAAAGCCGACTGATGCAGGCTCACAAATAAGTATGCAAATATAGACCGGGGTAAGTGGCGGGTGTTAGGACAATTCAGCTATTGACTTGTACTATTTGAACATCATGTCTCGGAAATCCTGGGGAGAGATACCGGTATTATTTTTAAAAAAACGGCTAAAGTAAGCAGGGTCTTCGAATCCCAGCTCATAGCAGATCTCCTTGACACTTTTGTGACTGAAGGCAAGGTTCCTTTTGGATTCAAGTACAATCCGGTCGTGTAATAATTCGGTTACAGTACGGCCGGTGGCTTCTTTGGTAATTTCGTTCAGCCTTTTTGGGGTAAGGGCAAACGCGCTGGCATAAAAAGTTACCTGGTGCTCCGTCCGGTAATGTTCCTCCAGCAGGCGGCGCAGCTGCATCACGCGTGCATCGTGCGCCAGCGGCATCATGGTTTCCGCGGCATTGCGTTTCTTTTCCCGTTCAATGAGCAACAGGAAAGCATTCAGGTAATGCTTCACAATGCCCCGGCTACTGGCGGGCTCGCAGGTCTTTTCCCTGCTCATCAGCTGTATCAGTCCAAGGAGAGACTCCGTGGTATTACCGCTGGTACTGATGGGCCCGTATCCGTGCCAGTTATCGAAAAGCGAGGTGAAATCGTAAAGGGTTTCCTTATCGTGTTTATTGGTAAAATAAAACTGTTCCGTAAAATAGAGGAAATAGCCTTTGCGCTCACAATCCAGCTGATGTACCTGCCCGGGACGAAGCAGGAAGATCATGTTATCCTCCACGTCATACCACACAAAATCTACCATATGCCTGCCTTTTCCTTTGGTGATCCAGATAATCTGAAAATGATCGTGGCGGTGAGGCTGATCCGTCAGTTCATTGCGGAACATGTCCAGGGGAGCTACATTGAACTGTCCGGAAAAAGGTAACTGCTGGTAAGGTATATCTATGCTTTTATTCAGTAACATAAAGTGCATCAAAAGTACGCCTTTATCCCCTATTTATACAGCCCTGCGCCTGCCATTCATGGAATTTAATGTAGCTTTAAGTTTGGGTGGTATATCACCCGGCTTTTACTAACTTTGCTTCCGCAGGAAAATAAAAATACGTATGCAGCTTTATTGCGACTCTCTTACAGAATACAAGCGACTGGCCACACTGGAAGTAAAGGTGGGAGATCTTATCATTGGAAATTTTAACCCGGTCCGCATTCAAACCATGACCACCACCGATACCATGGATACTGCGGCCACTGTGGCGCAAACCATCCGTTGTATTGAAGCCGGTGCAGAGCTGGTACGCATCACCGCCCCTAGTAAAAAGGAGGCCGATAATCTGCTGGTCATCAAAAATGAATTACGTAAACAGGGATACACCACCCCCCTGGTAGCCGATATCCATTTTACCCCGAATGCAGCCGAAATTGCGGCCCGCATCGTGGAAAAAGTACGGGTTAACCCCGGGAATTATGTTGATAAAAAGAAATTTGAACAGATCGATTATACCGACAGCGAATACCAGGAAGAAATTGACCGTATCCGCGAACGTTTTTCTCCCCTGGTAAAAATCTGCAAAGAGTATGGCACTGCCATGCGGATAGGGACTAACCATGGCTCCCTGAGCGACCGTATCATGAGCCGCTATGGCGATACGCCCATGGGAATGGTGGAAAGCGCGATGGAGTTTTTACGTATTGCGGAAGACCTGCAATACCGCAATATTGTGCTGAGCATGAAAGCCAGCAACCCGCAGGTAATGGTGCAGGCCTATCGCCTGCTGGTACAAACCATGCAACAGGAACTTGGCCACTGTTACCCGCTTCACCTGGGCGTTACAGAAGCCGGCGACGGGGAAGATGGCCGTATTAAATCGGCCATTGGCATAGGTACCCTCCTGGAAGACGGGGTAGGCGATACCATCCGCGTTTCCCTCACGGAAGACCCTGAATTTGAGCTCCCTGTTTGTAAGGATATTGTGAAAAGATATACTAACCGTAACGACTATACGGCTATTCCGCCCGTAACAAATATTCCTTACTCGCCTTTTGAGTACAAACGCCGCGAAAGTGCGCCAGTGGAGAATATTGGCGACAAACAGGTACCCGTGGTAGTGGCAGACTTCAGCGATAATAAATCCCTGCAGCCTGCTGATCTGACCGCCATTGGTTATGTATATGATGAGCCCAGCGATAAATGGAACATCGGAGATGCTGCTGCCGATTATATTTATACCGGCACACAGCTGCCTTCCTTCGGTTTACCCGGTACCCTGCGGGTAGTGATAGATGCTGAATACTGGCAGAGCATAGCTGATAAACAGGAACTGGTTCCGTATTTTGACGCCCGGCATTATGTTACCGCCTGCGAACAAAATGAAACCGGGCGGATCAACTTCGTTCAATTTGATTGCAACCACCTGGATACAGCGCATCACGAGCAACTGTTGCTGCAACTGGCCAATCCTGCTGTTGCTGCCAGCACCGTTCTTGTGGCCAGGGCCACCGGAAGTAATGCCATGGCGGCTATCAGGCGGTTGTTCATCTTACTGCTCAATAAAAATATTACGGTGCCTGTTATCATCCATAGTATCAGTAACCAGCCTTCGGCAGATGAACACCTGATCCATCATGCCACTGAAGCCGGCGCACTGCTGCTCGATGGCTTCGGCGATGGGCTGTGGCTGAGCAACCAGGAGCCTCAACCCGGCCAGCATGCCACCCTGAATAACATTGCGTTTGGTATCCTGCAGGCTACCCGTACCCGCATTTCCAAAACGGAATATATCTCCTGTCCTTCCTGTGGCCGTACCCTGTTTGATTTACAGGAAACCACCGCCCGCATCCGCGCTGTAACCCATCACCTGAAAGGCGTAAAAATCGCTATCATGGGCTGTATCGTAAACGGCCCAGGGGAAATGGCCGATGCCGACTTTGGTTATGTGGGCAGCGGCGTTGGCAAAATTACCCTTTACCGCGGCAAGGAAATCGTGAAACGTGGCCTCAACAGCGACGTGGCCGTGAACGAACTGATCAACCTGATCCGGGAAAACGGCATGTGGGTGGAGAAAAACTAATTATTAAATCTGGCTTAAAAACAGCAGAAGCGGATACAGCAATGCCGGAAAAAGCTTAAATTTTCATAAAACATATTTGATATGAAAAAGCTCCTGACCGGATTGTTCGCCATGTTTATGGGTTTAACCGTAACAATGGCGCAAACACCCGCCACCGCAAAAAAAGAAGTAAAATCAGCTAAAGCAAAAACTGAAAAAACAACAGCTGCTGCTCCTGCTCCAGCTGCCGCCGCCACTACTAAAACCAAGAAAGACGGCACACCAGACAAACGCTATAAAGAAAACAAAGCAGCTGCAACTCCCGCAGGCCCAACAAAAAAAGATGGAACGCCTGATATGCGCTATAAATCAAACAATAAAAACGCAGGGAAGAAGAAAGCATAAAGCTGAATTTCAACGGACATAATTTTCTGGCAAAGGGCTGCTTCAAAGTTTGATGCAGCCCTTTGTAATCAGAGCGCCCGCTATTCCCGCCGCCGGTATACTGAAAAACGCGTCACATCCGCAGACTGTGAAGGATGTCATGAGTTACCGGAACAGGATATTTATAAACACTTCGGCTTCACGCCGCCTGAGTTGTAAGGTATTTTTGTATTTTTAATGCATGTTCGATTTCAGACTCAGGGTATTTCATACCGTCGCCAAACGCCTCAGCTTTACCAAAGCCGCAGAAGAATTATATATTTCACAACCGGCTGTTACCAAACATATACATGAACTGGAGCAACAGCTGGGCATGGCGCTGTTTGAAAGGATCGGTAATAAAATAAAACTTACCCGCGCCGGGGTGCTGGTGATGCATCATGCAGAAATTATTTTTACCGATTACCGTAACCTGGAATACGAAATAAATCAACTGAAACATATGCAGGGCGGCCTGTTGCCCATAGGCGCCAGCACCACTATTGCGCAATACCTGCTTCCTCCGCTGCTGGCAAAATTCAACCAACGGTACCCGGATGTAAAAACATCGCTTACCAGCGGAAATACAGAACAGATTGAACAGGCATTGTTTGAAAAAAGCATACAGCTGGGTATCATTGAAGGCAGCTCCAAAAACCCGTTGCTGAAATATGTGGAGTTTGCGAAAGATGAAATTATACTGGTAGGCAATATGAAGCACCAGTATGGCAATGGCGAACCGCTTACCCCGGCCGACCTTAAAACCATTCCCCTGTTAATGAGGGAACATGGATCCGGTACGCTGGAAGTAATTACCGAGGAGCTGAAACGCCTGAAATTAAAAATCACCGATCTGAATGTGGCCATGTATATGGGCAGTACAGAAAGCATCAAATCATACCTCCACCATTCACCCTGTGCGGCTTTTATTTCTTCACAGGCTGTACAGCGCGAACTGGAGCTGGGAGAATTCAGGGTATTACCAGTAAAGAATTTCAAGCTGGTGAGAAAGCTTCACTTTACTTATCTGCAGGGTTTGCAGGATAAACTTTGCCAGCTCTTTATCCGTTTCGCCAGGCAGAACATGGCGGAATAACGGCAATGTACCTACGTTATTTATTCAGCAGCTGCCAGTGCAGCATTTCTCCCGGCAATTTCAGTTCTTCCATGCCCAGGTGTTGCAGTACTCTCATAGAAGCCGTGTTGGTAACATCGCATTCGGCAATCAGCTTTTTCACATGCGGTTGCCGGAAGGCCCATTCTACCAACGCTGTAGCGGCCTCGCGCATATATCCTTTTTTCCGCCAGGACGGTAACAGGGTATAACCAATTTCCACTACGCCATTTTTATCGGGGCGGCCTTTAAAACCGATATCCCCGATCACAACCGCATCTTCTTTATTTACAATGATCCATAGCATCCAGGGAAACGACTGCGGGTCATGCTGAAGCAATTCAATAAAATGAGGCAGCTGTTCTTTCAGGTCGGGCTGCGGCCAGTTCTCCGGTATATCCGCCTGCAAAACTTCGCGGGCATGCGGATGATTTAAGAATATCTCTGTTAGCAGCGGCAGACGGCAGGGATATAAAAGTAATCGGTTGGTATTAAGGGGTAACATATTTTGAAATTTAAAGCAATTGTTCACTAATGGCTGTGGGCTTTTACCAGAGCGGTGCCTGGCAACTCCCTGGTTCGCAACACATGGATCTCTGGCCCGTCCAGATCTTCCGTCAGTTTCTGATCGTCGCTCATCCACACAATAAGCCCGTTGCCGGCATACGGATAGCCTGTTTTACCATCCGGCAGGTTGATATATGCAAAGTGGAAGGTGTTGGTCATGGTTAGAATTTGTGACTGCGGCGTACTCATAGTACCTGTACTTAATCATCTAAATATACATCTTTTGAAAAAAAGACAGCGGAGATCATAAAAGATGATCCCCGCTGTCTTTTTATGCTAACACTATGATTAATAGCGGTTATTTACGTTGCAATGTGTATATGATGGCTGCGCTTTTGTTCTCGAAATTAACATTTGCCCTCCAGGTCATCACACTACCTGCGCCAGTGATTTCCATACGGTAGCCTTCTGTTACATTCTTTGCTTTATCGCCGCTGTACAGCTTTTTAAAGCCAAACATACTCACTCCGCCACTTTTGGTAAGCGACCAGGCAATTTTCTGGGTAACGGCGCTGCAACCGTCTTCAGTAGAAGTAAGCGTATAGGAACCCATTGCGTAGTTATCCGGCAGGATCCACTGGCTGCCAATAAAACACTTGGCATTGGCTTCATCAAATACGGTTACTTTGGCGTTATCAGGAATACCTTCATACTTAATATCGGTTAAAACCCAGTTGCCTTTTACGGCGCCTTTATTGATGTCCTGGGTAACACCTTGTTTTGGGGAGCAGGAAGATGCAAAAACGGCAACTATTGCCATCAGTAACGCTGCAAATGAAAATTTTCTCATGGGAAATTAATTTGTGTGTTTAAATGCCAATGTATTCAACACGCAGCTATCAAATAAGGTTTTATAACAGCCGGAATACAGGGGCAATTTCAGCATTTGCAATAAACGTACCAAATGAAAGTATCGTTACTTAACGGGTAATGGGGCAGGATGACTTGCAGAAGGGCCTTTCAGCTCAAACAGGATCTCCTCCAGCCGCTGCGAACGGTGATAGAAATGCCAGGTGCTTGCTGCCAGCGCCATGGCTGTTACTGCCAGGGCAATAAAGGCACAGCGCCACCAGATGCTTACTGTTATCCGGCGGTTCCAGAATGAGTCGATCGGAATATAGGTATGATGATGGGAATTCGTGTGTTCATAGGGGTTATAGCCGCTCCAGGACCTGTCTTTCCACTCTTTTTCCGGTTTAATCCGCTGCAATACTGCTTCTTTTATTTTTACCGGCGGCAGGGGGCCTTCTTCCATCAGTTTATTTTCAATCCGGAGCTCCGCTGCTGCAAATTCCAGGTCGAGCAACGGGTAGATACGACGCAGGTACAGCAACTCATCCTCCTGTTCAGGAGAAGCAAGTCCCAGCAAATAACGTTCAATAATGCCGCTTTCTATATAGTTACTGATATTCAAACTGTCCGCTTATGTTTAAGCTAAGGCTACAAAATATAAATAATAAATAATATGTCTATAGATACGTTATATTCCCTCCTGACGGATTCTCAAAACCTGTAAAATCTTTAAAATAACGATAATCCGGATGGAAAATTATAACAGGGGGCTTTGTGTTTGTTCCTGCCGGATCATCCGGTGCAGGTTATCGCTGCGTTGCTGCTCCTGCGACATACGGTATTTGAGATAATAAAAAATGGCAAGGAAAAGGAATACCTTGGACATGATGAAGAAGATAATGAAGAAGATCTTCCACCAGCGGTGAACTGTGATATGGTTGCCGTCTTTCGGCTGGATATTGATGAAAGTATAATTGGAAGAGGAGTCCGACTGGCCATATCCTCCCTCCCACCTGATTTTCTGTAACACCCGGTCGCGTATTTCCGCAGGAGGCATAGCGGGTTCATCAAACGCGGCTCTTTCCAGGCGACGTTCAACGAATTCGACTTCTGTATCCAGTTCGGGGTACAGCCTTCTCATATGCTGCAGCTCTTCTACTTCTTCTTCAGTAGCCAGGCCCAGTACGAAGGACTCGATAATACCGCTTTCTATGTAAAATTTTAGTTCCAAGTCTCTTTTAAGAATTGTCTGAAAGACTTCATCGCTTCTTTCAGGATTTCATTTATTTGCGCCTCCGGCATAGCCAGCAGGCGAGCTATCGTTGTGATTGATAATCCTTTAAAATAACTAAGCCGGAACACCTGTTGTTGATCGGCTGGCAGTATCAGATAAAACTGCTGTAGTATGCCTTCCTCCTGCTTCATCAGCTCAGTACCGGTTAATGCGGTTTCTGGCAGCGCTTCTTTAATGGCGAATTCCCTTGTTTTACGAAGTAACCAGGTAAACAATGTCCTGTGGCCCGAGGTCCGGAACGTTCCGATATGGAGGAACGACCAGTGAAAAACTTTTACAACTACTTCGCTAGCCCGTTCTTTTACAGGCACCAGCTGTAATACAATATTATAAAGAGCCCCGGCATATCGGTCGTATAACAACTCTTTTGCCGCAGGATCTCCTATTACTAACCGCTCGATGAGCATTTGCTCACTTATATGTGCCAAATCTCGACGCAAAGAAGTCGTGTACCAGGTTTAGAATGCTAATATATAGAAATAAAACTAGGTGTGCGTCATAACACCTATGTGAATTTATCAACATGTCCAGCTAAAATGGATAACTATGGCCGCAAATCCAGCCGGTACAGCCAGTATTGTTGTCCTGATAAAGGCGCCAGTTCCTTCACCTGCAGAAAGCCCAGCCGCTCGTACAGGTGTTGCGCATCCGGCATAATAGTACTGGTATGAAGCCCAAGGATACGCTCCGCTCCCAGCCGGGCTTCCTTAATGCATACTTCCATCAGGCGGCGGGCTATAGCCCTGCCACGGAAAGCCGGATGCACTCCCAACCGGCGGATATAAGCCCAATCGGCCGGGTAGATCGGGGTCGGATTTCCTGAAGGCACCAGGAATACTACACCCACTAATTCACTACCAGTATCACAAACAAAAGTTGTGGCACTATCC
Organism: Chitinophaga sp.; assembly: GCF_036569185.1. Taxonomy (GTDB): domain Bacteria; phylum Bacteroidota; class Bacteroidia; order Chitinophagales; family Chitinophagaceae; genus Chitinophaga. The sequence goes on along the minus strand of NZ_DATCRD010000376.1, from coordinate 11,006 downwards.
ATGAGCTGTTGCAGCCCCACATCGTCAGATAAGCCCTGCCGCATTTTTTCCCAATGCTCCGGGGAAAGCACCGTGGCAAACTGGTTATAGCTGGCCAGTGACAATTCCCGGATGGCAGCGGCATCCAAAGCGGTGGCTTTCCTGTAAATCAGTGTATCCATAACCGTTATTTAACCACCTCTGCTCCAACAATTTCCAAAGCGGCGTTGTTGAAAGCTATCAATACAGGAAGATTTAAAATTACGATATGATAACGCTCATATTTATTTTTTTTACTGCACGATAATTTTGGAGAAAATAGTTACTGTATGTCTTATACATCAATTACAGCCGCTGCCCGGCTGATCCAATCCGGCCACACCGTATTTATCCACACTGCAGCTGCCACTCCGCGGGAACTGGTGAATGCCATGACCGCCCGCAGCCATGAGCTGAAAAAAGTACGCCTGGTGAGCATTCACACCGAATGGGAAGCGCCATACGCCTCTCCCGAACATGCGCATGCTTTTGAAATAGATGCCTTCTTTGTAGGCAAAAATATCCGGCAGGCGGTAAACGAGGGCAGGGCCAATTATGTTCCCATGTTCCTTAGCGAAATCCCCCGGTACTTCCGCACCTGCGAACAGCCTATAGATGTAGCGCTCATTTCTGTTTCCCCTCCGGACAAAAATGGTTATTGCACCCTGGGCGTGTCCTGCGATGTTTCCAAAGCAGCAATAGATACCGCTAAAATTATTATTGCAGAAGTAAACCCACGGATGCCGCGTGTACTGGGCGATGGCGTTATTCATATTTCCAGGATCGATGCAGCCGTGGAAGTAGACTACCCCATCTATGCCCAAACCATCCGCCCATCTTCCCACACAGAACTATCTATAGGCCGCCATGTTGCCTCCCTGATAGACGACCGCGCTACTTTACAGATGGGCATCGGTGGCATTCCAAACGCCGTGCTGCAATGCCTTTCCAATCATAAAGACCTCGGCATACACACGGAAATGTTCTCCGACGGTATTATCGATCTGGTACAAAAAGGCGTGATCACCGGTAAATACAAAACGGTACATCCCGGCCTGCTTATTTCCAGCTTTGCCATTGGCAGCCAGCGGCTGTACGATTTTATGGATACCAATCTCATCATGCGGCTTATGGATGTGGAATATGTAAACAACCCTGCCATCATCCGCAAAAATCCCAGGGTAACGGCTATCAACAGCGCTATAGAGATCGATATCTTTGGCCAGGTATGTGCTGACTCAATTGGGTTCAGGCAATACAGTGGTGTAGGCGGACAAATGGATTTCATGCGGGGTGCCGCCCTTTCCGAAGAAGGCAAACCCATTATTGCCATTCCATCCACTACTTCCAAAGGCATTTCGCGCATCGTATCGCAGTTGCAGCCCGGCGCCAGCGTGGTTACCACCCGGGCGCACGTACATTATGTAGTTACGGAATACGGCATTGCCCATCTGCGGGGGAAAAATCTACGGCAAAGGGCACAGGCCCTTATTAATATCGCCCATCCGGATCACCGGGAAGCATTGGAAAAGAACGCTTTTGAGATATTCAAGGTATTCGGATAAATACCGGTTTTATGAAAAAGTTGCTACCAGGCCTGTTGCTTTGTATTATCACAGCAACGGCCTCTGCACAGGTCACACAGGATGCTGTTAAACAATTAAGGATATACGAAGATGACGACTTCTTTAATATATGGGGACGGGGAACAGATCGCGGCTACAGCAACGGCAGCAGCGCAGGCTATCTTTACATGAAAAAAAAGAAATCGGTATTCCTTGATAAATGGATACTCCCCGCTGCCGGCAACAATGCCATCAATGTGTTTGAATGGAACCTTATGCAGGTTATGATCACCCCCAATGAGATCGCTGATACCAGCTACAATCCCAAAGACTTTTACTACGCCGGCGCCCTGTATGCCACGCACGGGCTCACTTCTTATAATCCCGAAAAAAAGTACAGCTTCCATTCGGAATTTGTATTTGGCGTACTGGGTCCATGGGCCCTGGCCAAAGAAACACAAACCTTCTTCCATCATCTTATTGGTTACCAACCGCCCAGAGGCTGGGAATACCAGGTGCCCAATGCGCCGCTGATCAACTACAACTTCACTTATGAAAGAATGCTGTGGAACCCGGTTAATTACCTGGAGATTATTGGAGGAATTAATGCCAGGCTGGGCACCATGACTACCGCCGTGGGCGGCTGGTCCTATATCCGGGCTGGGCTGTTCAACCCCTATTTCGGCCACCGCAATGTATCTATAGCCACCAAAAGAAAATTCCAGCTGTATGTGATAGCACGGCCCCAGTTCGGCTTTGTAGGATACAATGCGCTGCTGCAGGGCGGTATTTTCAAATCGAGAGATACCAATTTCGAAGAAGTATCCGATTACCAGCAAACACATATGCGGCACTTCTCCATTGGCATAGACTACGGCATCGGGATTGTAATTAACCGTACCACCATCAGCTATACCCAGAAAACCCGCACCGAATGGATGAGCGGTACCGGGAAACATTCCGTGGGTAATATTACCCTCCTCATTCCTCTCTCCCGTAAAACTATTCCCGGTAATTAATGTTATTTTATCAAAACTTATTTGCCATGCATGTTAAACTGATGGTTATTTCTTTTTGTGCACTTGCCGCTTCCTGTGCCGGCAGCGGCTCTAAATCCGGGAGCGACAGTACCGGTGCAGGCAGCGATACCACCCTGAACGTAGATGCAAACCCCAGCAGCCAGCTGGAAGTAAACCCTCTTTCCGGGTACTTCCTGAAAAACACGATTAAGGTAAACGACAGTCTTACTTTCTGGCTTATTGATAACCAGGCTTCATTCGACAGCCTCTTTGGCGTAGCCAAAACCATGAACAATACCATCGATCATCCGGACTTCGGCACCCATATAGTAATAGCCGCCACCATGCCGCCTACCTTTTATGGTACCCAGATCCAGCTGGAATCCGCCACTTCGGATAATGCAACCAACAATGCCACGCTGCACTTTGTAGCTACCGCCAATCCCAACAAAGGCAGTGCAAGTACCGTTCCTTTGTGGCTGGGCGCTGTACCCAAAACCGGCAAAAGCACTTTCCAGCTTTATACCGGCGACCATTTAACCCAAACGATTACTACCCAGCAGTAGGCCGGCCGAATATTTTCTCTACTGCCTGGAAGCGGTACCTGAAAAGGGCCTCCAGCTGTTTTTTCACAAACAGCCTGTGGGCCAGTTTCCCCAGCCAGCCAAAAGGCAGCCGGTAATGCACCAGGTCCGTCATTTTTACACCACCGGGTACTGCTTCAAAGTGATGCTCATGGTGCCAGATGCTGTAAGGGCCCACCCGTTGCTCATCTACAAAATATTCCAGGTAGGCTACATGGGTGATCTCTGTCATCCATTCCAACGGGATGCCCGCTACCGGCGATACAAAGTAGGTAATGATCTGCCCCGGGTATACCTGCCCGGTATAGGGCGGGGAAGTAACAATAAACCGCATATAGGGAGGGGTAATATGCGCCAGGTTATTGGGGTTGGAAAAATAGTTCCATACCTCCTCCGGCCGGGCCGGGATCACCTGTGTATGTTGCATTAAATAAATACTGGCCATATATAAGATTAATGAAAAAATATCGTTCCGGCTATAAGCAACTGCCAAATTCGTGATTCTTTGAAATGAGTTCGTAAGTTTGTGCCTGATTAATCCGATCAGGTACATGAATCAATATATCCGGGGCTGGGTTTTCTGGCTGATGTTCATCCTCATTTCCATTTCCTTTACGCGGTGCGCTAACATTGTGCCGCCCAGCGGCGGGCCACGGGATAGTTTGCCTCCTGTATTGCTGCAGGCTACTCCCAGGGATTCCACCCTTCACTTCAACAGTAAAAAAGTGACGTTTATCTTCGACGAATACGTGGAACTCGATAATGTGAACGATAAGCTGATTGTGTCGCCAACGCTGAAACGCACGCCTATTGTGACGGCCAAGCTGCACACGGTAACCCTTGAAATAAAGGATACCCTGAAGCCCAACACCACCTACACCTTCAATTTCGCGGATGCCATCCGGGATATCAACGAGCGTAATATTGCGGCGGATTTCCAGTACGTGGTGTCCACCGGCGATTATCTCGACAGCCTGCAGGTATCCGGCCACCTTATAGATGCCGAAAACGGCCGGGTAGATAGCAACGTGGCCGTTATGCTGTACCGCGATCTTACCGACTCCATTGTATCAAAGGAAAAACCGGTGTATTATGCCAAAACAAAAGGGGATGGCTCTTTCCGCTTTAAGAACATTGCACCCGGCTCTTATAAAATATTTGCGCTGAAGGAAGAAGACCGCGACCTGCAGTACAACCAACCTTCAGAGATGATCGCTTTCGTGGATGCTCCGGTTGTATTAACGGAAAGCAATCTTTCTGATGTGAACCTGCTGTTGTTCATGGAAACGGATAGTACCATTAAACCGCCACCGGAACCTATCGACTCTTCCCTGATTGACCAGGAAGAAGAGGAAAAGAAAAAGAAAAAGCTGCCTAAATTAACAGCTACGGCTACCCTTGAAGGAGGTATGCAGGAATTGCCCGCGCCACTGAGGATTACATTTGCGCTGCCATTGAGGAATCTCGACAGCGCCAGGACCATTCTTGGGGAAGACAGCGCCTACAACCCGGTTACCTTTACCAGTACAATGGATTCTACCCGTACCCGTTTATCGATAGGATATGACTGGAAAGAAGGTACCCCCTACCGGTTCATTATTCCCAAAGATGCGCCTACGGATACGGCCGGACAGCAACTGGCCCGGGCAGATACTATTAGCTTCAGGACCAAAAAGGTAGCGGATTATGCCATTTTCACCGTTACAGAGCTCAGTATCAGCGACAGTACAAAGAACGCCATCAATGATACAGCCATGCATTATGTAGTACAGCTGGTACAGGATAAAACCATCAAATATTCGGGCACCATTGTAAATGGCAAATGGAGCCAGCGGTTTATTACGCCGGGCGAATATGATATCCGGCTGCTGCTGGATACCAATGGCAATGGCAAATGGGACCGTGGTAACTACTATACCAGGCCTAAAAAACAGCCCGAGCGGGTGATCAATATTGAAAAAGTGAACCTGAAGGCATACTGGACGGTACCTAAAAAAATAAGCATTTAATCATTACAGCGGAGGAACAGTGCAACTCCCTCCGCCCCAATATTCCTAACTTTGCATTATGATATTTTCCTCTGCGCTGATAGAAAACGCGGTAAATGAATTTGCCAGGCTGCCGGGTATCGGTAAGAAAACAGCTTTGCGGCTGGTGTTGCACCTGCTGAAGCAGGAAACAGCACAGGTGCAGCAGTTTGGTGATGTGATAGCACGGATGCGGCAGCAGATACAGTTCTGCAAGGTTTGTCACAATGTATCCGATGCAGAAGTTTGCAGTATTTGCAGCAGCCATTCCCGGCAAAAGCAGGTAGTATGCGTAGTAGAGAGCATCCGCGATGTGATGGCCATAGAAAACACCCAGCAGTTCAATGGTTTATACCATGTATTAGGTGGTATTATTTCTCCCATCGATGGTATAGGCCCGGACCAGCTTAATATTCAGTCGCTGGTAGAAAGGGTTCAACACCATGGTGTAGAAGAAGTGATTATGGCGGTGAGCCCCACTATTGAAGGCGACACTACCATTTATTATCTTTCTAAAAAACTAAAAGAATTCCCGGTAAAAATCACCACTATTGCCCGGGGCATTGCATTTGGGGGAGAGCTGGAATATGCTGATGAGATGACGCTGGCCAGGTCTATCAGTAACCGGTTACCGCTGGAAAGCTATGTACAGAACAAATAACAGGTGCTTCCTGGTATATAAAAAAATACGGGTGCTCAATAGCACCCGTCTTCGTTTAACCTGTAATTCCACGTTATGAAAAGTTTGTCAGACAGCATCCTTTGCAGGATGGTCCGGAAATATTTTATGATTGGTTTCTGATTCCTTTTGTTGTTGCAGCTCTTTCCACCGCTGCATTTCATATTTATTCAGGAAACATACCTTGAACACTTCAGATTGGTTTCCGTCGCCGCTTTGCGGCACGGGTTGCAATCCCAGGCTTGCCAGGTGCTGATGCAGGGTATGAATGTGTTCTGATATAGTCATGACTGACATTTAGTTTTGTTGTAATAAAATATCTGAAGAGCACTAATGATGAATCTGTTAATTGCAGCAACGGCAACTACAAGGAGTGCAGGCGGAGGACTGGTGGGAGGCCATAACCGGGTAAATCACTGTATTTCTATCATTTTGTTGCATTGTACCTTTCTATTACCCTACAAATATAGTAGACTTTGTAGACTACTTCCAAATTAAATTTATAGATATAAACAAAATCTATTTTTCTTTAGGAAGATATATACTTTGTAAAAACCATTGTCAAACCGCTCAAAGCCCGGGTCCATACAAATCACAAAACAATAAAATAGCCGGGAAAAGGTTATATTTGTGGACTCGTTCAGGGTGGATTTGTTTATTGTTCGACCCTGTTCTTTTCTTAACTGTAACTAATAAACGCCTTAATAAATATGAAATCTTTACAAGACTGCGCCAATGAGCGCATACTTATCATCGATGGTGCAATGGGCACCATGATACAACGTTACCAACTCCAGGAATCAGACTACAGGGGCACCCGCTTTGCCGACTATCCAAGTGATCTTAAAGGCAATAACGATCTTCTTAATCTTACACAGCCTCAGATCATTGAAGCCATCCACAAAGAGTACCTGGAAGCAGGAGCTGATATTATTGAAACCAATACTTTCAGTAGCACTTCTATTGCTATGGCCGACTATGATATGCAGTCACTGGCATATGAGCTGAATGTGGCAGCAGCACAGATCGCCAAACGGGCTACTGCGGAGTATACCGCTAAAAATCCTGATAAGCCCCGCTTTGTGGCTGGTGCTATCGGGCCAATGAATAAAACCCTGTCACTGTCGCCGGATGTAAATAACCCCGGCTTCCGCTCTGTATACTTCGACGAAGTAGCCGCAGCTTATGAAGAGCAGGTACGTGGCCTCTCCGATGGTGGTGTGGATATACTACTGATAGAAACTATTTTTGATACGCTGAACTGTAAAGCAGCCATCTATGCCATCAAGAAATACTTCCGTGAATCAGGCAAGCCTGAAATCCCGGTAATGATTTCGGGTACCATCACAGATGCCTCCGGCAGAACCCTCAGCGGGCAAACCCTGGAAGCATTCTATATTTCCGTGATGCATGCCAACCCGTTTTCCATCGGCTTAAACTGCGCCCTGGGCGGACAGCAGATGCGTCCTTATGTAGAGGAGCTCTCCAACATAGCCAGCTGCTATGTGAGCTGCTATCCCAATGCCGGGTTACCTAATGCCTTCGGGGAATATGATGAGGAACCGGAAGATACCGCCTGTATCATTGAAGACTTTGCCACATCCGGCTTCGTTAACATTGTAGGCGGATGCTGCGGTACCACCCCGGATCATATACGCCACATTGCAGAACATGTGAAACATATCAAACCACGCCTCAAACCCGTATTGGCCGAAACACTCGCCTGATCAGCCGTGGCAGGTTTTCTATTCAAATATCACTTACAGCAGAAATGAGCGAAACAATTATAAACAATACTGATACTGTCAACGAACCTATTGCCGGTGAAGAACGCAGGGTGATCAAACCCTTTATGCGCCTGAGCGGCCTGGAACCGCTGGTAGTAAGACCCGAAACCAATTTCATTAACGTAGGGGAACGTACCAACGTAACGGGCTCCAAGAAATTTGCCCGCCTCATCAGGGAAGGACAATTCGAAGAAGCCCTGTCTGTTGCACGGCAGCAGGTGGAAAGCGGTGCGCAGATCCTGGATGTAAACATGGACGATGCCCTGCTCGATGGGGAAGCGGCCATGGCTACTTTCCTTAATCTCCTGGCAGCGGAACCGGATATTTCCCGTATTCCCATCATGATCGATTCCAGTAAGTTTTCTGTAATTGAAGCCGGGCTGAAATGCGTTCAGGGTAAATGTATTGTTAACTCTATCAGCTTAAAGGAAGGAGAAGCCAAATTCATTGAACAGGCACATATCTGTAAAAGCTATGGCGCCGCTGTGGTAGTAATGGCTTTCGACGAACATGGCCAGGCAGATACCGAAGAAAAAAGGGTAAGCTTCAGTCATCGCGCCTATAAGATACTTACTGAAGTGGTAGGCTATGATCCCCAGGATATCATCTTCGATCCCAATATCTTCGCTATCGCTACCGGTATCGAAGAACATAATAACTATGCAGTAGAATTTATCAATGCTACCCGCCGTATCAAACAACTGATGCCGCTTGCCAAGGTGAGCGGGGGCGTAAGTAATGTGTCGTTCTCTTTCCGCGGTAATGAAACCGTAAGGGAAGCCATGCACTCCGTATTCCTGTACCATGCCATCAAAGCGGGAATGGATATGGGTATTGTGAATGCAGGAATGCTGCAGATCTATGATGACATTGAACCCACCCTGCGTGAACTTTGTGAGGATGCCATACTAAACAGAAGAGAAGACGCTACTGAAAGGCTGATACAGTTCGCAGAAACTGTGAAGGCCAAAGGAAAGGTGGTAGAGAAAGACGAAACCTGGAGACAAGGCACTGTGGAAGACCGTTTAAGCCATGCCCTCGTGAATGGTATCACCGAGTACATAGATGAAGATACTGAAGAAGCCCGCCTGAAATATCCCCGTCCGCTGGATGTGATCGAAGGCCCGCTGATGGCAGGTATGAACATCGTCGGAGATCTTTTTGGCAGCGGTAAAATGTTTCTCCCGCAGGTAGTAAAGAGTGCGCGTGTAATGAAGAAATCCGTGGCTATCCTTACACCATATATAGAACAGGAGAAGTTACGGATACAGGCAGAACAGGGCGGGGAAATAAAAGCCGCCGGGAAAATCCTGCTGGCCACTGTAAAAGGCGATGTACACGATATCGGTAAAAACATTGTAGGGGTGGTACTGGCCTGTAACGGCTATGAAATCATTGACCTGGGTGTAATGGTGCCTGCAGAAAAGATCCTTCAGACCGCACGCCAGGAGAAGGTGGATATCATTGGCTTAAGTGGCCTCATCACCCCCAGCCTCGATGAAATGGTGCATGTTGCCCGTGAACTGAAACGGCAGGATTTCAACATCCCGCTGATCATCGGAGGCGCCACCACCAGTCGCACCCATACCGCAGTTAAAATAGCACAGGAATATGCACATGGCGTAGTACATGTACTGGACGCATCCCGCAGTGTTACCGTAACCGGCAGCCTGCTTAATAAAGCGTTGAAACCCGATTTCCTGGCCGGTATACAGGCAGAATATCAGAAGCTGAACGAGGCTTTTAAAAATAAGAAACAAACCAAGCAATTCCTGCCGATCGCGGAGGCCCAGGCCAATAAAACTAACATCAACTGGGATAACTTCACACCTGTGAAGCCTAAAATGACCGGTGTGATGAAGTTTGAAAACTACGATCTGGGAGAAATAGCGAAGTATATCGACTGGCAGCCTTTCTTTATTGCCTGGGAACTGCACGGTAAATTCCCCCAGATCCTTACCGATGAAGTAGTGGGCGTGGAAGCCACCCGGTTGTTTAATGATGCAAAAGAATTGCTGAACAAAATAGTGGCAGAAAAATGGCTGGGCGCCAATGCGGTTATTGGCCTCTATCCTGCCAACAGGGTAGCTCCTGATTCTGTAAAGGTAACACCCGAACAACCGGAAATAAAACCGGTACAGCTGGAATTCCTGCGCCAGCAGGTGAAGAAAGCACCAGGCCAGCCCAACTTGTCTCTTGCCGATTTCATTGCTCCTGCCGAATCCGGCAAAACCGACTATATAGGCGGTTTTGCGGTAACTACCGGTATTGGTATTGAAAAATGGCTGGACAAATTTAAAGCGGAGCACGACGACTATAACAGCATTATGCTGAAAGCGCTGGCCGACAGGCTTGCAGAGGCCTTTGCGGAGCTCATGCACGAGCGCGTGCGTAAAGAGTTCTGGGGCTATGCCTCAGATGAACATTTGAGCAATGAAGACCTGATTAAGGAAGCCTATGCAGGTATCCGCCCGGCGCCGGGTTACCCTGCCTGCCCGGACCATACCGAGAAATGGAAACTGTTTGAGTTGCTGAATGCCACCGAAAACACCGGCATTACCCTCACCGAATCGCTGGCGATGTACCCCGCTTCCAGCGTAAGCGGCTGGTATCTTGCCAATCCTGAGAGTAAATATTTCGGCCTGGGGAAAATTGAAAAAGACCAGGTGGCAGACTATGCTGCCCGTAAAAACTGGACAGTGGAAGAAGCCGAGCAATGGCTGCGTCCCAACCTTGAATACGATATATAAAAGCATTACAGGCGAATTGTTACGGATCTGTGGAGAGATAAGAGCGGATTTTTTTCGCTTTATTATCTGCCCACAGGTCCGTAATTCGTAAATTCAATGATGTAATGCCCTAAACAACACCCAACATGAGAATCATATCTTACAATGTAAATGGCCTGAGATCAGCCATGACCAAAGGCTTCACAGAATGGTTACAAACAGATCCCGCTGATATTATCTGCCTGCAGGAAATAAAAGCCCACCAGGAAAACATCGACTTCCAGCAATTTGACAACCTCGGTTATGCACACTACTGGTATCCTGCCCAAAAGAAAGGATACAGCGGCGTAGCGGTACTTACCCGGATAAAGCCCGACTTTGTACAGTATGGCAGCGGCCATAGCCAGAGCGACCAGGAAGGCCGCTTTATAAGGCTCGATTTCGGCGATATCACGCTTATCAATACCTACTTTCCTTCCGGTACCAGCGGAGAGCTCCGTCAAACCTATAAATACCAATGGCTGGAAGAGTTTTTCCAGTACCTGGAAGAACTGAAGAAAACCCGTCCCAACCTGGTGGTATGCGGGGATTACAATAT
>NZ_DATCRD010000375.1:0-2852 GCF_036569185.1 Chitinophaga sp. | reverse complement strand
GCTTACTGCTGGTTACAGATAAAGATGGAAATAACTTTTTCATAAATCCTAAAGGCACAAAAGTGATTGACCTGAAAGGCTACTTTAACATAGCACCTTTCAAAGAAGGGTTGGCCCTGATGGAGAATAAAGATTGGAAATACGGGTTCCTGGATACATATGGGAAAGTGGCCATACCATTTGAATATAGTTCCGCCACTCCGTTTAACCTGGGACTTTCCCTGGTTACCCGCAAAAATAACGATGTGGAAGAAGCCGCCCTGATTAATACCTCCGGCGTCCCGGTGGTGCCATTTCGGGTGTCTTCCGAAAATAGCGCCGACGGCGAAGGCGCCGCTATGGAATATACTTTACAAAAGAAGAAATTTGATGCCTGGGGTAAAGAGAAGAACTAATATCATTGTTACTGTTGAAGAGAAAGCCCATTCTCCCTGCTATTGCTGTATGATCTCCTCAAAGACCATCCTGCCATCCCCGTCGTCTTCCGCAAGCAGAGTTTTTTCATTATCTGCTGATCTTAACTGAAATATTCTTGTCATATTTTTTTATGGGAATTTCCTGCTTTTTAGCTAAATTCATTAACACTGTAAGCTAATCCACTTCCACGATTATCATATTCTCATTACTTATCAAAATAACTATTCTCAAATGGCGAAAAGTGAAATAACCGTTTTAGTTGTAGGGATATTGATGATCATTATTGGTATGGCGTTTCGTATTTACGTCAGCAGAAATCGTTTTTACAGAAGGGGAGCAGGTGGGTTACAGGGCTTTAGTTCCTACAGAAAATCTGTAATCGTTCCCGCTTTTGAAACAATACTGAGAATAATAGGGAGCTTATTGGTTATAGGTGGTCTTTTCTTCTGTTTTGCCGTTTGGTATAATACCCGTGGAGTGAAGCATCATAACTCAAAGAAGATTTCAGATACCACTATTACTACTTTGAAGAAATCTTCAAAGAAATCAAGATAAGGTGTATGGATTATCCTTTTCAGGATGAATGCCTGGCCATTTTCCTTTTAATCGAACTATAATGGAATTATTCAGCTGTTTGTCCTCTTTTTACCATATTGTCCTAAATTGAATGAAATTTGTCATTTCAGACAAAACGAACAAAAGCTACCTTTGTCATAAGACTAAAATCAAATAATATGATAAAAGTTGCAATAAACGGATTCGGAAGGATCGGCAGAATGACATTCAGGAAACTGTTTGGTAATAACGAAGTGGAAGTAGTGGCATTAAACGATCTGAGCACCCCCGAAATGCTCGCATATTTACTGAAATATGATTCCGTACATGGCGTGTTTCCCAATATTATAAACAGCACAGAAAAATCGCTTACAGTTGATGGAAAAGAAGTAGCAGTATATGCAGAAAGAAACCCTGAAAACCTGCCCTGGAAAGAACTGGGTATAGACGTGGTACTGGAGTGCACAGGGATCTTTGAATCGAAAGACAAGGCCGCGTTGCATTTAAAGGCAGGCGCAAAAAAAGTGATCATATCCGCTCCTTCCGATAAGGATGTAAAAACGATCGTATATAATGTTAACCACCAGCTGCTGAATAAGGAAGATGTATTGATCAGCGCAGCATCATGTACTACCAACTGCCTGGCGCCTATGGCCAAGGTATTAAATGACCAGTTTGGCATTATTACCGGCCAGATGAATACCATTCACGCCTATACCAATTCGCAGCCCCTGATGGACACTCCTGATCCTAAGAACGGTTTCCGTAAATCGAGAGCAGCGGCCGACAGTATTGTTCCTTACACTACAGGCGCGGCCAAAGCCATTGGCCTGGTAATTCCTGAGCTGAACGGAAAACTGGATGGCGCTTCCCAGCGTGTTCCTGTTCATTCGGGATCAGTGGTGGAGCTATATACTTTATTGAGTAAAACAACCAGCGAGAAGGAAATAAACGAAGTTATGAAAGCCGCTGCCAACGAATCGTATGGCTATAACGAAGACCCTATCGTTTCGCAGGATATAGTGGGAATGAGTTATGGTTCGTTGTTTGACGCCACTCAAACCAGGATCACAGGAGTAGGGGATAAGCAACTGCTGAAAACGGTATCCTGGTACGATAATGAAATGTCATTCGTTTCCCAGTTAACAAGGTTACTGATCAGCTTCGGTAATATATAAAATCAGGCGAAGCTTTTCCGGTAGGCAACCGGAGTGGTATTAAGGTGGCGGATAAAAAGCCGCCTTAAGCCGTTGGCGTCGCCGGTGCCGCATTCGGCTGCTATTTCCTCGAGGCTTAAACCTGTTTCTTCCAGGCGGCGACGGGCAGCTTCTACCCGCGCTTTTTCAACGAACTTGGCAGGTGTTATCCCTGCTTCCCGGTAAAACACTCTTGAGAAGTTGCGGGCGCTCATGGAAGCCCTGGCGGCCAGTTGTTCAACGGACAGGTCTTCATCCAGGTGCTCCTGGATCCACTGCAGACTATCTTTTACCGGTCTGTAATCCGTTTTTTGCGTCATGAGAATATTGCTGAACTGCGACTGGTTGCCAGGCCGTTTCAGGTATAGTACCAGGATCCTGGATATCTCAATGGCTACTTCTCTTCCCAGGTCTTCCTCTACCAGCGCCAGTGTAAGATCAATACCGGTAGATATCCCGGCAGAAGTATAAATATTTCCCTGTTTGATATAGATAGGATCTTTTTCCACTTTGACCGATGGGAACTTTTCGGCCAGTTTATCATGCAGCTGCCAGTGGGTAGTAGCGCGGCGACCATCCAGCAGCCCGGTTTCCGCCAGGATAAAAGCGCCTGCACAAATGGAAGCAATGCGGGGTTTCGATTTGCTTTTATTGACCTTTTGTATCCATTTCAGTATATAGGCC
>NZ_DATCRD010000374.1:0-10828 GCF_036569185.1 Chitinophaga sp. | reverse complement strand
CCGGGCCGGTCCTGCCGGGGGCCATCGGCGGCAATAAACAGCTGTTCGGGCTGCTGCAGCCTGATTTGTCTGAACACCTGCAATGTTTGTTCAGGGCGGTTAAATACCAGGAATAAGACCGGCGTGCGTAACATCATTTAGTTGCCTCCAGTGCAACGGCGTTATTAAATCGTATTTCTTCTTCTACCAGTTTAAACATGCTGTCGGGGCTGTCGTTGAATGCACAGTGCCGTATGTTTTTAAACCCTGCAGCGGCCAGCTGGTGCGATAAGGAAAGATGATCCCACATATACAGGTGTTCCCGGTTGCCCAGTGCCAGCTGGATCAGCTGTCTGAATCCCCGTACCCTTTCTTCTTTTCCCAGCAGCGTTTCTTCCATGAACCCGGTATTGGCTTTGGGATCATTCTCCGAAAGTTGCGCAATATACCTCCTGGCAGCGCCGGCCAGGTCGGGTACTACGCACCTGAAGTAACCACCTGGCTTCAGGATATGAAAGGTATTCCTGATAGCCAGGAGACAGTCGTTATAAGCCAGGTGTTCCAGCACATGCGAACAATAAATGCCATCACAGGAGTTTTCTTTTATTCCCGGAAGGCCCTTTACTATATCGCCTTTCAACACATCGGGATGGAAAGTAACATGCATGGCCGGTTTCAGCAGTTTCCCTATCAGGGGAAGCTGCTGGATCTTCAGCGTAGGCGAGGAATCGTAGTTTTTCCAGCCGGCAGGTGCTGAAAAAGGCCCACAGCCATATTGCACATATAACTTACTTCCAGGCATCTTACATGTTCATGTTTTTAAAGAAATAGGTGTAATACGTTTTGGCAAACATGCGGTAGCCCACCGTTTGCATAAACTGGCATAATTGGCTCTGTTCCGCCTGTAACACATCAAACGGAGGAGACTCCGCCAGCACATAGGCAGGCCTGTATTTATCCCAGTTATTGGATCGCAGCACTTCCATGTCAAGCCCTTCGGCATCAATGGTCAGGATATCGATCTTACTATCTTTTGCCAGGTACATATCCAGGATCTCCGCCAGGGGCCAGGTATCTATCTTCTTTTCACCAATTACCCGGTATTTGGGTACCTGTGTATATTCTTTTACTTTTTCGGGAGAGAAAGTGCTTAAAGCCGGTTCATTAAATATAAAATAGGTGAGCTGTTGCTTTACTACGGATACGCCTATTTCCAGGTTGATATCTTTAGGCCGGTACCTGTTGAACAGGGCCTTTGAACCGGGCATGGGATCTATGTTGATGCCGGTCCAGTTCTGCTTGTAAAGCAGGTAGGTATTGGATACCCGGAAGGGATGGTGCGCTCCCACATCTATATAAACACCTTGCTGTTTTTTATCAAAGATCCTTTGTAAAATAAGGTCTTCCCCTTCCGAGCTGTAAGCGCGCACCCCGTAACTGAGCCGTGGAAACAGCGTAGTGACCAGTTTTGCCGCGATTTTTTTCAGGCTGCTCATTTGGTATACTGTTTTTGATGAACGGTGAATAAACGGGTGGTAAAGATCCGCAGGTTATTTTGTACCTGTTTTATATCTGACAGCGCCAGCGCCGGATGAAACATTTTTTTGGTGAGCAGGTAACCCTGCCCGCTTTTATCGAACAGCAGCAACATGCCATACACCGTGGTATAAGCCGCCACCGTGGCGATGGCCGCCCCTGTGCCGCCATAAGCGGGAATCAGGAAAAAGTTAACGCACATATTAACGGTAAGACCGGAAAGGTTGCTGTACAGGTAAATTTTGTATTCGCCTTCCACGAACAGGTATTGAACCAGCACTATGCTGAGGAATACGGGGATGCCCGCCCATACATGGATCATGAGCATGCGGGAAGCGGCTGCATAGCCTTCGCCGTACAGGAAGGGAATGATGATATGTGCAGTGAATGTAACCAACAACGCAATGCCCAGGCTTAACCAGAACGATAGCCGCAGCCACTTTTCCAATGCTGCCAGGTAGTTGTTCCCGTTGTTCTTCCTCTTTTGTATAAGGCCAGGCAGCACGGCTACGGATATCACCGTGGGAATGGCGTACCATAGCTCTGAGATCCGCGCAGCGCTTGCATATTTTCCCAGCTCCCCGGGATTGGAAAGCACGTCCAGCAGTACCAGGTCTATCTTCATAAATAATACTACTACCAGGTTGGAAAGCATCAGCGGCCAGCTTTGCGCCAGCAGTGTTTTGGCCAGTGTACGGTCGATGCGCAGCGTGAAATCAGCCGTATTATAGTAGCCATATACCCCTATTATCACCAGGTAAGTAACCACCAGTTCTATTACCGACGCCCACAGGAATGCTATCAGCGAGCCATCCAGGTAGATGATGAGCAGTTTTATTGCGCAGAAGATAATGAACACAGTTACCTTGGGAATGATCACTTTTTTTACATTGTGCTTCGCCTGGTAGAAATAATCCAGCACATCGAATGATTGCAGCACAATGATCAGCGCAGAAAAAACAGTACAGTATATATAAAGTTGCTGGTGCTCCCGGGCAAACCATACAATGCCTATACTGATGGCCATGCAGATGATACCGGCCACGATCCGCATTAAAATAACGGTAGCCACAATGGTGCCCTGTTTTTGCTCATGATGAAGGATCTCCTTTACGGCAAGTTTGTCCATGCCCAGTATGGCTGCACTGCCAACAATAGTGGTGAGCGCCAGGGCATAGTTCCAGATCCCGAATGCTTCCGGGCCCAGGTGCCTGGCAATGAGCGCCATGATGATAATGCCCGGGAAAAGCTTACTGAGCTTATCTATCAACAGCCAACCGCTATTTTCAAATAGTTTATGCAATGCGTTGTTTTATTTTTTTTACCAATGATGACCAGGTATGATTATGTTGTTTATTTTCTGTGTATGAATAATGATCGTAGTAGTAATAGGGATAGAAGGTATCCTGTTCTATGCCATTGAAGATGATCCCTGTTTTTTTGAAGAATCCTTTCCGGAT
Organism: Chitinophaga sp.; assembly: GCF_036569185.1. Taxonomy (GTDB): domain Bacteria; phylum Bacteroidota; class Bacteroidia; order Chitinophagales; family Chitinophagaceae; genus Chitinophaga. The sequence continues at coordinate 7,853 of NZ_DATCRD010000374.1, read as the reverse complement.
ATTTTCTGATACCGGTACCAGTTTGGATTTAAGGGTGAAATTGTACCGCACCACGAACAGGGCACAGTCTACCTGGCTGGAAATGCTTTTGGCATCGGATACAATACCGATGGGCGACATATCGATCACCACGTAGTCGAACAGGTCTTTCAGCTGTGCCAGCAGGTCGGCCATACGTTCTCCTTCTATCAGCTCAATAGGATTGGGAGGAATGGGGCCGGATGAAACCAGGTAAAGCCCGTCGGTGCCCGGTACTTTTTTAATGATCTCTTCTACGGTTTTATTCCCGATGATGTAATTGGTAACGCCAACGTTATGGTCTAATCCCAGGAACTGCGACAGCTTTGGCTTGCGCAGGTCCAGTTCCAGCAGTACCACCTTTTTGTTGCTTACGGTTAAAGAGTTGCCAAGGTGGGCCGACAGGAAAGTTTTTCCTTCCCCGGAAATGCTGGAAGTAAGCAGGATGGTGGGCGTGCCGGTGACGCCCGTGAGCAGGAACTTCAGGTTGGTACGCATATTGAACACCTGTTCCACCAGCACAGAGCGGTTTTGCAGCGACATATCCCGGGCGCCTTCTTCATGTTGGTAAATTTCTGCAATAACGGGCAGGTCAAATACCTGTTCAATTTCCTTTTTACTGAGTACGCTGGGATTCAGGAAATATTTCAGATAGATATAAGCGCTGGTAAGCACCAGGCCAACTGCGATAAAGCCGATGAACACGATAGATTTTTTTGGGGCAATGGGCTTGTCGGGTACAAAAGCGGGGGCAATCACTTTGTTATCTACCACGTTACTGGCGTAGGCTACCGATGCTTCTTCTTTTTTCTTTAGCAGGTAGAGATACAGGTTTTCCTTTACGCCCTGTTGTCTTTTAATGTTGATGTATTCCTTTGCATAAGTGGGGATATTGGCTATTTTGCCCTGTATCTGGTTTACTTTCTGCTGTGTTTCTTTTTGTACTACGTTGGCATTTCTTCTGTACCCGGCAATGTAATCGCGGATAGTTTTCCGGGTATCTGTGACCTGCGATTCCACATTTTGCAGGATTTCGCTGGTGGGCTTGAGGGAAAGCGACAGCCGTTTCTTTTCCCGGAGCGCTTCTTCGTACCGGTTGATCATGGAGGTAAGTGTCTGGTCAATATTGCCGAGCACGGGCGCAAAGGGATAATCGCTGGCTGGATTGTTGATATAGCTTTCCACCTGGTCAAAAACCGAGAGCTGCATATTGGCTTCGCTGAGCCGGATGTCTGCTTCCTTTACCTGTTCCAGCGCAAGTTTGGAGCTGGCGTCAATATCGGTGATCCCTCTCTGGATCTTGAAGTTTTCTTCCTGTTTTTCCAGTAGCCCCAGTTCTTCTTTCAGGGAATCAATTCTCACGGCCAGGAAATGGATGGTTTTAAAGGCCACCCGGTTTTTGTCGTCGAGGGTATATTCATTATAGGCTTCCAGTAAAGTGTTGAGGAAATCGGCAGTTCTTTCAGGCACCGGGTCTTTGTAGCTCACCAGTATCACGGTAGCATCGCGGTTCACCAGGGCAGTGCCTATTTCATCTATTTTTTCATAGGCATATTCTGTTACGGAATCCACGCGGATGCGGTAGGCACCGGCAGGAGTAGAGGCGGCCAGTGGAGAATAACTGATCACGAATTTATCTTTCGCCACGGTGAATGGCTCGCCGGGCCTGGTGCTTAGTTGCAGGCTGCTGTCGGTGGTATTGTTCACCTGTCTTATTTTCAGCAGATCATTTTCCACGGTCACGTCAAAAGTATAGTTGCCTACTTTAGTACTGTCGCTCAGCACGCGGAGCGTGAGTGGTGGGTGGTTATAAATTTCTTCATTATTCACTGTTCCTTTCAGGTAATACCGGATATTGAAACTGTTGGCGGCGATCACTTTTTCTACCAGTATAGGGGCTTTCAGCACTTCCATCTCGTTCTCAATATTTTTACCGTTGTTGAAAAGGGCAAGTGATTTCAGTGCGTCCATTTCTTCCCCGCCTCCTTTTTTTTCATCTTTCAGGTAAAGTTTGGCGGTGGACATATAGATCGGTTTTTTGTATTTCAGGTACAGCATGGCGCCTGTTACCATGGCCATCAGTACCAGGAGATACAAGGGCCAGTGGAATACCACTTTCTGGAAGAGATCATTCAGATCTATAACCGAGTTCTTATTGTTGGTTGTTTTTTGCTGGTTCATAAGGCTGATCATTTACTTAGAATGACGATCGTGGTAATTAGTGATATCACGCCGATGATGGCCGGCAGCAGCTGTATTGTTTTGGATGTGGCGAATTTGCGGTCAGGGCCGGGCTTTACGTATACCACATCGTTATTGCTGAGATAATAGTAAGGGGAAGAAAGGGTTTTGCTGTCGTTCAGGTTTACCGATGCGTATGTTTTAACGCCGTTGATTTCCCTTATGATCATGATATCGTCGCGTTTCGCCGTAACATTAAGATCGCCGGCCATGCTCAATGCATCCAGTATGGAAGCTCTTTCTGCGCCGATGCGGAAGGAACCGGGCCTGGCCACATCGCCGAGCACCGATACCCTGAAGTTTACCAGCCGCGTAGAAACGTAGGCGTTACGGACCGTTTTTTCCAGCTCCTGCGATACCAGGTCGTTGATGGCCGCGGTGGTTTTATCTTTTACGTTTATTTTCCCTATCACCGGAAGGGCGATATAGCCGGCGCTGTCTACCAGGTATCCCGGTTCCATGCCGCTGTTTGAAGCCGGTCCGGAAACGGCGATGTTAGGGTTAAAGATCTGCGACACTTCTTTATCGAGCGTGGTGATCGTGATCTGAAGGATATCGCCGGGTTGTATTTTCAGTTGCTGCATGCGGTGAAGGGAATCCACCCCCGATACCGTTGCAATGTCATTAAAGTAGGTCAGTTTCCGGGAGCTTGCGCACCCCGTGATTATCATCAACGCCAGGATCAATGGTAAGCTGAATTTCAATCCCATATTAAGTGATTAATTTGTCTGTTCGGTATGGTATAACAGGAAGTGTGCATGCAGGTGTTTCACCGGCAGTCATCACTATTTATAATGAAGAGGTAACGGCCTCCTCATTGAGGAATTTGTTATGTTGTTACTTTCACATCAGCTATGTTTACACCGGGTCTTTTTGTTTTAAAGAATCTGGCCCTGAGCTTTTCCTGTGCAGGCAACTCGAAGTAGTAATAAGTGATCAGGCTCAGTGGCAGCAGGATCAGGAAAAAAATAAATAAAGTATATGGTGAACGGAATACGAGACGGTTCATATGGAAGGCATCTGCCACAAGTACAAAAACGATCTGTAGCGGGAAATGGATTAAATACATTGCATAGCTGCAGTTACCCAGCAAGGCCCATTTTTTGTTCAGCATACCTGTTTTGGTTTCCCACAATGCCAGGGTAAGGATAGTGCAGGGACTTACGGTGGTGCGGAAAAAGAAGTTGCGGCCCAGTCCAAACGCCGATTGTGCGGACTCCAGGCTTTTGCCCGGCAAAACCTGCATGTACAGCTTTGTCCATATATCCTGGAAAAAGGAGAACTGGTATTCTGCAAACAGCATGATCCATAATAAAGCCGTTACAGCAGCGAGGGCCGGCAGGTATTTACGGGTCCTGTTTTCTTGTGTCATCCACACGTAGAGATAGTATACCAGCGCTCCCAGGAAGAAGGAGTACATTCCTTTACCGATGATGGTATAGAAGTACTGGATAAATATGCCTGCAGGGATCAGGAGGAACAGCAACCATTTCTTATGTTGTAGTTTCAGGTAGCAGATAACAAAGAACATCAGGTATAGCGCTACTTCCACGGACACAGACCAGGAGGGGCCGTTAAAAGAGGGGCCTTTTTCAAAGCCCCAGTTTTGCATGAAAAGCAGGTTCAGTACAAAATGGTAGCTGTCGTTGAATTGTATAATGAAATAGTGCCCGGCATTTCTCAGCATCAGCCACTGGAGCACCGCTACTGTTACCAGGGTGACCAGGTGAATGGGATAGAGCCTGCTGAGCCGGAAGAACATAAACTTACCAAAGTTGATATTCCTGCTGGCAATGCGTTCTGCATACAACCAGAAGAAAATAAATCCCGAGAGGAGGAAGAATAGATCTACCGCCACCATGCCATCGTTATAAAAGGCCTGCAGGTAGGTATAGAAGGGCAGCGTAGTTTTCTCGAAGCCGCCCAGTACCCAGGTATCATTCGCATAGTAAAAGAATTGCCAATGATACAGGACCACTATGATGGCGGCGATGCCTCTTATCGCGTCGAGCGCATAAAAGTGCTGAGGGGGATGCTGATTTTGGTTTGAATTCATTAGGGTGTTTTCAATAGCGATATTACCAATACGCAACAATCAGTCTTGTTTACATATAATTGTATAGTCCTTCCCGTAGTGATTTTGCCGATAACAGCAGCCAGTCTTGTTTTAGATAATTGCAGGTTTTTCCCGGTAGGGGTTTTGCCGATGATAGCAACCAGTCTGTTTGCCTAGTATAGTCTTCCCCGTAGTAGTTTGTTAATAACAGCAGCCAGTCTTATCAGATAATTTTAAGGTCTTTTCAATAGAGATTTTATCAATGATCCAGTAACAGTTCTTATTTGTATAATTCGAATTTAATTATAATACTGATAGTTATAGCGTCTGTAGATTAAATGAATGTAATGAACGGGATGGTTTTGAAATGAATAAAATGAACAGAGGGGGAGATTATCGTGGGCTATCATCTTCTATGACCTCTTCTTTCGGCAGTTTTATATCTGCAATCTGGGGGATACATCTTTTAAATACCTGCTTTTACAAAGTTTTCGGTGTTACATTCCCTCCGCCTGCATAGTCACTTTCATGAAGCACAAACACCAGGTCCAGTTTATCGCAAAGTATCTTCGCCAGATCGGACAGAGGAATCGCTTTTGTACCAAACAGGCAGTAATAGTTTTTTTCGCATGGGTGCAAATATACAGAGATGTAGTGTTGTGCATCTGAATTTTGCTTATAACCGGGTTACAAACTGCCGTATACGTTCCATCACCTGGTCAAAGTCAGGTTGTCCTTTATAATATAATGCAGCCGTAGACTGGTACCTTTGTTTAAACCGGTTCCTCATTGCTTTATCAGTAAGTAAAAAGGCGGGGTTCTTATATACCGGAATTACAAAATCGGCTTTGGGAAAATGGTGCTCTTTGTGTGCCAAATACTCATCTGTACCGATAAAATCCAATACTTCCCTGCTTTCCAGCAGGCGGTATATGTCGTAATACTGGCGCATATAGTTAGGGCGTTCCACACCATCTTCGAGCTCCTGTCTGAATTTTGTAGCAATGGTTTGCAGCTTTTCAACGAAGGTGTACCCCGGATGATAACAGGCTATCTGTTTTGCGCGGTTATCTTCTATTTTAACTTTTGCGGTAATTGCTTTATCATAAGCCCAGGAACTGATATTTACCCGTTGGTTGGGGGTAATTTTGCTGAATCCTGCTTCCAGCAGAATGCCCTCTTTAACTCCCACAATATTAGGAAAACGAGGCTCATAATATAGCCTGATTCCCCCACTGCGATAGGAATGTATGTCGTCATAGGCTTGATCTCTTTCAGCCTTTAATCCGTCAATATCAATGGCTGATGCCAGCCAGTCATAAAAACCTTTTCGAGATTCAACCGCAGCTGTTTTATTGCTTTTGGGATTAATGTTGACGTCTAAATGATCTGGTGGCGTTATGTAAATATCAATATCTTCGGAGAAACGGTCTATAATCCGATATCCTTTAGACAGGGATGTACCTCCTTTCAATTTGAAGTCGAAGCCCTGAGCCGAAAGTCCGTGCAAGGCATGCATAATGTAGTAATCCTTCTCGATCAGGGCGGCATCTATGCCCGATTCCCCTTCAATGATCCGTATTAAATCTGCAAATTCTTTGTGTTCATGAAGATATAGTGGCATCGCTTAATGCTCTGTTTTATTCTGTCTTAAAAAATCCTGATACAGCTTCCTGGCTTTAGCGTTACCATAATAATTAAACAACCTCATTAGTGTGCTTTGATCAACCTTTTTCATGCGTGAAAATAGATGGGTAGTCAGTTCCATAGGATCTTCAGCGAGTGATTCCATATTTCCAGCCAGGTCAACGAGTAAATATTCCGGGGTTACTTTCTTTGGGTAATGAGGAACAATTCTGAAGTCAAAGAGTTTACTGCCCAGTTGGAATAAGCCATGTCGTTTATGATTATAAACAATACGCTTATTATAGAGCTGGGTAGTGCCTACCCCCAGGCTATTGTACGCATTAGGAGAAGTAAGCAGAAAATCTTTATCTTTTAAAAAACTGCGTACCAGTTCCTTTTCTTCAGGGGGAACCTGGCCGAAAGTAGATTGTTTAGGATAATAATAAAGTCCCTGTTGTAATTTTTTTAAGGTACCATCTTCAACCAACTCTGCTAAATGCCTGTCTACTGCATTTGTCCATTGCGCAAGCTCCCCGCGACGGTAAACCTTGCCCGGTTTCAGCTTTCTTTTAAGTTCACTGGCGGCATTCATTCTTTTTCTTTGAAGAGTTTATTATTCTCAGCAAAGATAGGAAAAATATCCCATTTTGCATGAATTATACAGAATAATTCATGCAAATAATCTCGAAGTAATTACCCCGCCGCCAGTATCTTCCCACAACCCGCATACCTCACCCGGTCAATCAACTGGTCACTAACAGGCATACCCATTTCAATACCAATACCCACCAGCAAAGTACTGGCATCATTTATTAACGCCAGCTCAGGCAGCGACAGCACAAGGCGCTGTGCTTCGAACGACTTTCTCACCAACTGCCATTCTGTATATGCCGATGCCGGCAATAGTTGTTTTCCCGCATTCCTGTAATTAATTCCATTGAATTCAATATCGGGAACAGTCCCAAACGTAATAATAAACCGGAAAAAGGGGTATTGCCAGGGCAGCAGCAAATTTAGCCCGGGCATCAGGGCGGGTAGCTCCACAGCCGCAGTCCCGGTTTCTCTTTCGATAATACACTGAACGGGGTGACGAAGTACACTGTCGAAAGTGTTTTTCCTGTTTAACTGGAACCCCTCCAGCAAATAGTTGTGCCGCGACAGGAGTATGCTTCTCTTTCCCCTGTCGCCGGTGGTATCCAATACCTGTATGCTTTTAGCCAGTTTAACCAGCACAGGCGTAAAGTTATAGTCGGCCAGGTGTTTCACCGGGATCAATACCTGCCTGATGGTTTTTGCTGCATAGCCACAGCCGGAAAATTCGCTATTGTTTTCCCGTGTGCGCTCAAATTTGGGCGAATGCCGGATCTGGTCACCGGAGGCGCCTCCTTTGGTACGGACAACAATTTTACCGGATCCCTTCATCCTGTAGGCTGATAGTTTGCCCAGGGAACCAGTGAAGTTAATACCATCTATAAGAAAAGCCATTCCTGATAAGTTTTAAGTGATCGTTTCAGGTATACCTGAAACAAAATAATGTTTACCTGTATATAACCGGTATCTTATAGATAAGGGTTATATAACGTTTATTTAAGAATTACATAAGGGTTATATAAGGGTTATCTTGTTATAGCCCTTACATCAAAAATGCTGATTCGTGTTGTAACATACCGCCCAGGCGCGGTTGGTTACAATTGCCGCTGTAGTCAACATGCAAAAGGTTTTCAGGTCAGCCGGTCCGAAGCCCCTTTTGCATGATGATAACCGCAGAATGTCGGTGTAATTTTATAAATTACTCCCCGGCATATAAATTCCCCGGTAAAATGACATCCGACACCGCAAAACAAATTGGCAGAATAAAAGCGATCATTGCGCTGGTGGTGGCAATGGCCATCCTGGAGTTTTCCTGGTTTTT
>NZ_DATCRD010000373.1:0-10766 GCF_036569185.1 Chitinophaga sp. | reverse complement strand
ACATTACAGTATGGAAACTTTACATTGAGCATGCTGGCCGAGTTTGTATATGGCACCCGCTCGCTGAATGCTGACCGGTTTTTTTACCAGGCCGGGAATGAGGGCTTCAGCGATGGCATTCCCATCCCGGCTGGTATAAAGAATAAGGTGGCATATGCCCCATCTCAGCACCCCTGGCGCTATCCGGGGGATAAGGATGCGAATATGCCTTCAATATATGAAACAGCACGAAATGGCTTTTTTCATGATTTAAGGAACTCCTATTTCTATGAAGACAATAGTTTTCTGCGAATACGCAATATCCGGCTGGATTACAGGCTCCCGGAAAATTGGCTGGACCGTTATTTTATAAACAGGGCAGAAATTTATTTAAGCATAGATAACCTCCATACTTTTACCAGTAAATATTTTACGCAGGTTGATCCTGAAGCCGCATATGTTGGCGGTAATATATTGAGCTCCCTGAGTGGGGTGGGAGGAGGAATTGGGTTGCCCAGGCGTTACCTGGTAGGCTTGCTCGTTAATTTTAAATAAACCTGGTGATGAAAAGGGCCATTCACTATTATCTCTTCCTTACAATGTTGTTCTCCTGCGGTTGCCGAAGGTCATTGGATTTTACTGCAAACAGTAATGGCTGGAGCGAAAGAGAGGTACAGTTATCATCCTTCGAAGGCATTATGGAAGCCGTAAACGGCAATTATATATTGCTGAGAAAAAGTAACGGAAATTTCCATACGTTCAGTGAACTGAGGGGGAATACGATCACTATATCCCCGAACGCGTTGGGGTATAGTATCTTCAATTATGTACAGGACCCAGGCCATCCTTCCATAGAGGAGTATTGGATAGATGCCTATGCGCTGGTGATTGCCTGCAATGAGGTATTGGAAGGGATGGCGCGCTTTGAAAAAAGCCAGCAGTTTGTCAATCTGTCTCCTGCCGGGAGAGCTTCATTGCTGCATGCAAAGGGAGAAACCCTTTTCCTCCGGGGCTACACTTACTTCAATCTGGTAAGGCTGTTCGGGCGTCCCTACTACCAGCGCCCGCAGGTGAATCCAGGTGTTATGATTAAGAACAATACAGATATAAACTTTATTCCCGGCCGGAGCACCGTAAAAGAAGTATATGCCCAGGTCATTGAAGATCTGATGTCTGCAGACAGCGCCATGACAGCAGATGTTGGCCGCACGAATGTATATGCTTCCAGAACAGCTGCCTGGGCCTTGCTTTCAAGGGTGTATCTTTATATGGGAGGTACATTTGATGCAGCAGATAAAAATGCCAGTCAACAGGTGTTGCTGTATGCAGATAAAGTGATTAGGGAGGGAAAGTTCCGGTTGTTGGAAGGGAATGCATATGATACGCTATATAACAATGAATATGGTAACCCCGAGATCATTTTCGCATCTACCAATAAGGAGCAGGGTATTGATTATATGCCAGTTTGGGAGGTTGCAGGCTCCTTATGGCAGGCCTTTACGCCTGATGATCACCGGCGTGTCTTTTTTGAGCAACAGCTACCGGACCAACGCCTGGTAACCAAAAAAAATGAAGGAATAGGTGCTCCTTTTATACATCTAAGGCTCGCTGAAGTTTACCTGAACAAAGCAGAGGCTCTTTTTAAAATGGATAGCATCATGCAGGCCCTGGACGCCCTGAATGTTATTCATACCCGGGCCGGCCTGCCGGCGTTGCTTTATTCCGGCCGCAACCAGCTTCAGCAGGATATTATGCTGGAACGACGCCTGGAACTCTGCTTTGAATCACATAGCGGATTTGATGATTATCGTATTGGATTACCCATGATACGGCCCGCCGTTGGTACGGGCGCTATATTTGAAGTGTTCCCGACAGATAAGAGAGTAGTGCTGCCCATCCCTCAACGCGAAATGGACGCCAACCCGCGTATGGTGCAGAATGAATAATGACATTTAACTAAAATATTCTTTGTTAATTTCTTCCCGGACAAGAGGGTAAATTTTGCGTATGAATGTCTCTGGTTAGTGGGAGAGATTACTATGATGTATACGCTTGAAAAATTTATCCTTGAATTTGCGCCGGCAGGCGATTGCACATTGGAAAATTTCATACGGCCATTCATTTCCCGCAATGTTATAAAACAGGGCGGTTTTTTACTGCGTGCCACAGATATATGTGAGCAGCTGACTTTTATTAATCAGGGCATTTGTTGCAGATTTAACCGTGGTACGGGACGTGACTACGTGACCGGGTGCTACTACGACGGCGAACTGGCGGGGGACTACGATGGCTTTACGCCCTATCGGCCAGTGCATTATTATATCAGGGCAATTGAAGATTTGTATGTAGAGCAATTGTCCTTTTCTGCCATTGCTATGCTTACAGGATTGGATCCCGCATTTGAACAAATATTCAAGACGCTGGCTGAATACAGTTATTGTAAGAGCATAGCGCGTGCGGTTTCTTTTCAGCATACCCCGGATGCTAAATATTTAAACCTGGTAGAGCAGCGGGCAGACGGAATAAAACGGAGGCCCCGGAGTCTTATCGGCCCCTATCTCGGTATACATGCTAAGGACAGTGATAAGGCACATCCGCGACTTTTTCATGATAGTATAATATGGAGTTAACCTGATCCACAATTTTTTTTTGTAGCAGCAGGGTAAATTTCAACAGGTCATGTCTCTATAATGGGAAAGATGTAAATATACAGCAGGAGCAGTAAACGTTCCATTGTTTTAAGCCGTATAATACGGATTTGAAAAAGAAAGTATTTAGTGTATCAGTATCAGGCATAGGTTTAGTCGGTAATACAGGATATTTACTATCCTAGAGTTAGAACCAGAGGCAGGTGCTCTCACCAGCCTTTTTGCATATAAACATGCAAGCTGACAATAAGTATAAGATATGGTTGTTCACTAATTAGCCGGGGATTCCTCCCCGGCTTCTTATTGTGATGATATGTGAAATATATATCTGAAAGATTTTTCACCAGGTAGTGGGGTAAATTTTAACCGGGCATGTATCTATCGTGTATAGCAGCCAATTGCCATGAGCACATTACTGACATTTATACTTGAATTTATGCCTTCCTGCGAACAGCGGTTAATAGACCTGCTTGCTCCTATGATCAGGACGAGGTCAATCGGGAAAAACGATTTTTTGCTGAGTGTTGGCATGACATGCAGAAAACTTTGCTTCATTATGCAGGGAACATGTTATAAGTACCAGGCAGATCACAAAGGAGATTGTGTTATCCGGTTTTATGATAGAGGGGACCTTGCGGGTGATTATTGCAGTTTTCCAGGATTTCTAATAGAAGGCATGCCGCTACAGCGAATGGAAAGGAACAAACGGTAATATCTCACTTAGTCTGAAAAATAAAGTATTACTGAAGGGTAAAATTAACAGGTGGATGTCTCTTGCTTTTACAGATAGTTCATATATGGTGTTTTCATTTTTTATTACCCGCTAGTGTCTGAAAAAGACAATGGTCGTAAATGCAGGGACTGGCGTTACCACCGGTCTGGTTTTATCAAAACACGCATGAACTGGTTGATCTATTACAAAAGTACTCCGCAATAATGTAAATAAAATTGTTATTCGGAAAACTTATTAAACAACTTTAATGGAATAGCTTTTTGGGTCTTATAGTTTTGTATAGTGAATAATTAAGTATAAGCAATATACTCCCGGTAACACCTGGATAAGGTGGAAGTTGCCGGATCTTAGCCAACTCATTCCAATAAAACCTTATTGAGAATATTATGCTCCTGATCGAACCGGGGAGTAGGATAGTCGTGCACGCCCATGGCGCTGCCGGATGAGTATTGCGAATATGAAAGTATCATTTTGAAATAACATAGTAAGTATTAATAACAGGCAAGTTTCATGGAAACACATTTACACATGTCGACCTCGCAGATGTTTATCCGTCAATTATCTCAGCAGATTTTTGACTATTGCATTGTAAAGCCAGGATCCCTTTTAGGAAAAGCAGGTCTTTGGCTGCTGTTGCTTATGTTTACAGGTTTTGCTGCCTACGCGCAACAGGACTGTGGTAAGCCAACAAGCGCAGACGGGGACACTTATGGTCTTAGACTGATAAGCGGTTCACAGTCCGTCACCAACCCGAATTTTGCCATTGACGGCAACATGCAAACAGCAGCTATATTAAGTAATGGCCCGGCCGGTCTTATTGGCACCACCGCTAATTTGAATGTTAATTTTGGTACGCCGCTTCAGATACGCGACGGCATTCCGGATACGGTGGTTGTGAAGTACGAAATGCCGGCTGCCTGGAAAGCGGATATCGCCGGCTCTATTACGATTACCATGTACAAGAACGGCACGCAGCAGGTGGGGCAATATACCTTAAAGGGGCCGCAAATTATAACGCTCGATGGGTGGCAGAACGGAGGACAACCATTTGCTATATTCAAACAGGAGGTCCCCGGCGAGGTAGATCGTGTAACCGTTACCTTGAATGCCGGGCTTCTCAGCCTGGACCTCAGCCAGTTAGTGTCGCCTTTGGGAGTAACGAATGAAAGTACTGCGCTGAAGGTCTATGAAGTGTATGGCCTGCTGGGTGCACCCAGGGTGGACAGCATTCTCAAACAAAGTAAAGTTGTTGTGAGCAATGGAGAACCTGCGACCTTTTCGGTGAAAGAGGACAAGCGGAATCTGGGTTACCGCTTTAAATGGTTCAACGGCTATCGTGATCAGACGCCTATATACACGGGCAATGACTTTACGCCGAAGATACAGCCTTCTGTTACAGAACAGCAGTATACCTACTATGTATCGATCGAAAAAGACGGGTGTCTGTTACAAGCTAAAACACCTGTTTACCTGATTGTAAATCCGAAAGCCCAGCTTCAGGGCAGTATAACCCCTTCGCGGACGAAGGTGAGCAAAACGACACCGGGCGAAACAGGACGCCTGGATTATGATATTTCGCTTGTAAATAACGGAGCGGCCAGTCTTCAGCCCTCCTCAAAAATATTCATAAAAGATTTGCCAATGCCGGCTACCCGGTACCAGGTACAACGCATGTCCCTTCCGCAGGGTGAAACCGGAAGGTATGATACCACAACCGGGGGACTGTCAGGCATTACGCTCGCTCCGGGCGATACCGCCCGCCTGCAGGTACGCGGTGTTGTGGATACCTCCTATTCAGGCATACTTCGAAACAGTGCGCAGGGCACTGATGAACTGGGGCTTTCTATACCGATAACTGAATCGCCCTTTGTTTTTGTCAACGTAAAGGACACGTCAGGTAATAATAACGGTACAGCCAATGGATGCCCCGCTACAGAGCGGCTGTGCAACAGACCAGATAAAATTACTTACGAGACGGCCATGGATGTTGAATGGGGGAAAAGCCTGCAACAGGACATCGTGAACCTGCCCAAATCAGTTATCAATGCAATACTGGGACTTGGTGGCGACGCAAGAAAAGTATTGGAGTCGATCCTTCGGCTTGATCCTATTGGTGCCATAGGTAATCTTTTCAATGGTCTTAAGAATATTCTGGGAATAGGGAGTAGCCCTAAAGCTCCGGACAACCTTCAAAATGTGGGAGATGGAAATGAAGGAACCGCTGTTGTTTTTCAGCCCGATATCCTTCAATTGGGACAGTGGCAGGCTGTAACCGCGCATTTTGATTCCAACCCCTTAAGCGCCGGCGATTCTGTTGTTGTTATCTTCAGCGAGTCCGCGACCGCGCGGTTACAGATTGGAAATATACGTGTATACATGTATAATAAGGGTAACCAGGTAGGCGAGGCTATGAACCTGAAAGAGCCGCTGGCTTTCAAGAACATCCTTCCATGGGTGAGCGGCGGCCTGGCTTATCAGCGGGTTTCTTTCGCAGTACCACAGCAGGTAGATGCTGTGCAGGTAAGTGTTGCGGGAATTGGTATTGATCTTGGAACAGCCGGTACCGCTGTTTATGAGATTTCACGCCGGCCCCAGATGCCCAACATCGAAACCTTTATGGACAAGAGCATGCGCACTGTCCAGGTGGAACAAGGGCAGGAAGTGCGGCTGAAAGTGAAGGAGGATATGCAGGGCCGATGTATGATCTATAAATGGTACACCGAGGAAGATCTTGGTCAGAAACCCTTTGCCATGGGGCCGGAAGCCATTGTGAAAATTCCCGCTGGCTTTACCGGAACAAAATACTATTACCTCCAGGCATTGGCCAATGCCTGCAGCGATAATCCATCAGCACCTTTGGAGATAAAAGTGAATGTATTGCCTTCTCCTATGCTGGAAGGGGTTGTTACCACAGAAGATCCTAATCCCAAAGTGGAGAAAGGCGGCAGGATAAGATATCTGCTGACCATTGACAACAATGGCTTACAAACACTGTCAGATACGGCCCGCCTGAAAATAAAAGCCATCTCTGAAAACGATAAGAATTTCAGGATAGACAGCATCACGGTACTGGGTCGCGGACGCTTCGATATGCGCACCGGAGAATTTACCGGTGATTCTATTCCCCCTAAAGGAAAAGTGACATTGGAGATCAGTGGCGTTATTCCTCCCACCTATGCCGGACAGCCCATTAATATTAATGTATCGGGCTCACAGATGAACGGTAAACAGATTCCCATCAGGCAGGCGCCGCCTGTAATGCCCAACTACCATCTCAAAGTAAAAAAGGTGCCTGATCAATTAAGGGTAGGCAATCTTCAGAAACTGGACTATACCATTACCATCACAAATACCGGAACAGAGAGCTTCCCGGCTGCTTCGAAATTGTATATCAAAGATGTGCCCAGGGAAAAAGGCTACCGGATTGACACGATGTATGTACCAGACAACAGCCCTTCCGGCGGTTTCTATGTAATGGGCAATCAGACTTTCTTCGGTGCAGACATACCTCCGGGCGGAACTGCTACAATACGCGTGGAAGGCTTCCTGACCGCGGACTATGAGGGTGGTCCGCTCAATAATGACGTGAACGCCACGTATGAAAACGGCGTGCCGTTGGAAGTAGAGCCCACGCCGACTGTAAACGCCGGAACGGAAAAATATACCCTGTACGGTAACAAGTATGCTATTGGCCGTGTCGGCGATGTGCAGGCGGGAGATCAACTGGATTTTGTGATCGTGCTGCGCAATAAAGGCCCCGAGACCATGCCGGCAAGCGCCCAGACTTATATCCGTGACATGGCGCCGAAGGATTACATTATACAGGAAATATCCGTTGCAGACGGTAAAGGCCAGTATAACGAACCGGTGTTGACAGGTGTTACCCTCGCGCCCGGAGATTCAGTAAGGCTGATCGTAAGAGGTAACCTCTCCAATAACTACAGAGGAGATACGCTTGTTAACAGGGTTACCGGCAGAACAGAAAATGGTACTCCTATTGATATTACGCCTTCGCCGGTGATCAATCCCGGCTTTAAACTGAGCGGGAACAAACAACCGGACAAGCTGAAAGCCAATGCCGGCGAAGCATTGAATTATACGATCACGCTGATCAACAGCGGAAAAAATACTATGCCGGCAGGACAGGCAGTGTATGTAAAAGATGTGCCGCAATCGGAATTTTATGTGATTGATAATATTAGCGCAACAGGCAATACCGGTGTATACGACATGAAAACGTCAATGCTGAAAACAACAGCACCACTGGCTCCGAACGGAAAAATGATGTTGCTGGTAAAAGGACATATCAGGGCAGACTATAAAACCGGTGAGATTGGCAACAAGGTGGAAGCCCGTATAGACAGCACCACGTATGAGATAGATCCTGCGCCAATTGTAAATGAGATAAAATACAGGATGGAACTGGCTAAAACAGCGAACAGCCAGGAAGCTGTCGGGCCTGGTTTCCCGGTAGATTTTACCATCACGCTTCGTCATAAAGGAGTGGTGGATATTAAACCTTCAGATAGGGTATTGGTGGTAGACACGCTGCCTGCCGGGCTTGAAGTGCTTGGATATGAACCTACGATGGGAACCTACGATCCGAAAACGCACTATTGGACAGGTTTGAACCTTATCTCTGGCCAGAGCGCCCGGCTGTTGGTAAAAGGACGGATAAGTCCCGACTTCAAAGGAGATTCATTGGTGAACAAAGTGGGTGGCAAAACGCCGGACGGAGATGACATTGTTACCGACAGCACCGGTGGGCACGCCGTGGTGAAAATAGATACCACTAAAAAGATGAATAAACTGTTGCTGCGCAAGGTAGCCAACAAAGACCAGGTTACTTCCGGAGATTCACTCAGCTTTGCCATTATTCTGAAGAATCTTAACGATACCGCTTTTGTAGCAGATACAATCACCATACGGGATATGATCCCCGAAGGCTTTGAACTGGGCAAGCAGGAACAAATAGTAACAAGCGCCGGTAAATATAACGCCGCAAACGGTTCCTGGACCGGTCTCAACATCCCGGCCGGAGACAGTGCTACCATTTGGTTGAATGGTACAGTAAGAAGTGATTTCTGGGGTAAAATGACAAATATTGCCCTGGGCTTTGATCAGCATCAGTTACCAATTCCGGCTGCCGGAAGTGCGGATAATATGGCACGCGCTACTGTACAGGTAAATCCTCCTGCGTCGAAATATAACCTGTTGCTTCAAAAGAAAGCAGACAAGTCAAGATTGAAAGCAGGCGATTCGCTGAGCTACACGATCACTTTATCCAATAACGGTACACTGAACCTTACAGATACTATCGTAACGGTGAAAGACACCCTGCCCGCAGGTTATATCGCAGACAGCTATAAGGTTGACAATGGCAACTACGATCCTCAATCAGGTCGCTGGACTAACCTGACGCTTCCTGTTGGCAAAAGTGTCACCCTGGTGCTGAAAGGCCGGGTTAGCAATACCTTTAGCGGTAAGCTGGTCAATACGGTAGGTGGCCTTGATCCTAAAGGGGTTCCTATCAAAAATACGCCTGAAAACAGATCAGAAGTAGATGTAGACCCCATTAAACCGGTTTATAAACTTGCGCTTGCCAAGGTTGTAAAATCAAACGAGCGCCTGATCAAACCAGGAGATTCACTCAATTTCGAAATTACATTATATAATCAGGGTGGTGATGCGATAACGCCGAAAGATACCGTCACTGTTGTAGATCAGATTCCCAGCGGCTATAACGTGAATAGTTTTGAAGCCAGCCGGGGTCACTATAACAGCACAACCGGGCAATGGACAGGATTGGACCTGAAATCCGGAGATAGCGCTACTATCCTCGTGAAGGGCGCGTTGAACAAAGACTTCAGCGGCAGTTCCGTGACAAACACCGTAAGTGGTAAAGACCCTAATAAAGATCCGATCCCTGCAGTGCCTGGCAAAGGAGAGGCGAAGATAAATGTAGATACTGTAAAGTATCACCTGAAGTTGAGCAAAACGGCAAACAGCGCTACAGCTAAAGCCGGTGGTCCGTTGAACTTTACGATCACACTTCAAAACCAGGGCCCGAGAGCTATTGTGCCAGGCGACACAGTGATCGTGAAAGACCAGCTGCCTGTAGGTTACAATGTAACAGGCTTTGTACCAGGCGCAGGTAAGTATGACGCTGCCAGTGGTCGGTGGACGGGTTTAAGCGTAGCGGCAGGCGAGCAAGTGACCCTGTTGGTGAATGGCACCGTGGCAACAGATTACAGCGGCAATAGCCTGACGAATAGAGTCACTGGTCTTACCCCAAAGAAAGATTCCATACCGGTTGAAAACGGCGGAGGAGCCACTGTAACGGTCGAAGACAGTACAAATACAGCTTATCACCTGAAGTTGAGCAAAACGGCGAACAGCGCTACAGCTAAAGCCGGCGGTCCGCTGAACTTTACGATCACACTTCAAAACCAGGGCCCGAGAGCTATTGTGCCTGGCGACACAGTGATCGTGAAAGACCAGCTGCCAGTAGGTTACAATGTAACAGGCTTTGTACCAGGCGCAGGTAAGTATGATGCAAACAGTGGTCGCTGGACCGGCTTGAATATAGCGGCAGGCGAGCAAGTGACCCTGTTGGTGAATGGTACCGTGGCAGCAGATTACAGCGGCAACAGCCTTACTAATAAAGTCACCGGTCTTACCCCGAAGAAAGATTCGATACCGGTTGAAAACGGAGGAGGGGCTACGGTAACGGTCGAAGACAGTACAAATACAGCTTATCACCTGAAGTTGAGCAAGAAGGCAAACAGTGCTACAGCTAAAGCCGGCGGTCCGCTGAACTTTACAATCACGCTTAAGAACCAGGGGCCGAGAGCTATCGTACCTGGCGATACAGTGATCGTGAAAGACCAGCTGCCTGTAGGTTACAATGTAACGGGCTTTGCACCGGGCGCCGGTAAGTACGATTCAACCAGCGGTCGCTGGACCGGTTTGAATGTAGCGGCAGGACAAAATGTGACCCTGTTGGTGAATGGCACCGTGGCAGCAGATTACAGCGGCAACAGCCTGACGAATAAGGTAACTGGTCTTACCCCGAAGAAAGATTCCATACCGGTTGAAAACGGCGGAGGAGCTACGGTAACAGTCGAAGACAGTACAAATACCGCTTATCACCTGAAGTTGAGCAAGAAGGCGAACAGCGCTACAGCTAAGGCCGGTGGTCCGTTGAACTTTACGATCACACTTCAGAACCAGGGCCCAAGAGCCCTTGTGCCTGGCGACACAGTGATCGTGAAAGACCAGCTGCCTGTAGGTTACAATGTAACAGGCTTTGTACCAGGCGCAGGTAAGTATGATGCTGCCAGTGGTCGGTGGACAGGTTTGAATGTAGCGGCAGGACAAAATGTGGCCCTGTTGGTGAATGGCAC
>NZ_DATCRD010000372.1:0-19095 GCF_036569185.1 Chitinophaga sp. | reverse complement strand
CTGGCTTCAGGAGTTACCTCGGCTTCGTCAACGCCCAATTTGTCAATGATGATCTTTTTAACTCTTGATGCAATGTCTGACATAATTTTAAGTGTTTTTGGTTTAAAACTTGACTGCAAAAATATAATTTTTATTGAATTGCCAACAGATAGCCCGAATTTTAAGGACAGCCCGGCAGGAACAATCTCCCCAAACCCAATACAGTAAACATATTCATAGCTTTGTTAATAAAAGAATTTATATATTTTTGATACTGGCTGGATTACAGATTTGCATATTTTACCACAAAAGTCGCCTTTTTCGGGACAATTACGCTATTCTCTGAAATCCAAAACATATAAATCTTTAAATATCTCCATTCAACCGGCTATTTCACCACTTATCTAAAGCATTAACGCTATTTAACAGTTGCCCGGAGCATTCAGCCCCCTCAATGCGTAAATTTGTCCGGCTTGTGAGATAGTATCCCTTTTGGAGCCTGTTTCTGTGTTATGAACCAGTAGTAAAAAGTTAGAAAAACATATATAAAAAGATATGGCCATCACCAAAAAGACCGTTCGCACAATAGTTATATTGGCCGCAGCCGGTATTGTCGTTTTCCTCGTTTATAAGAAAATAGCCGGCAATAAACCTGCCGGAGAGCCGGCTGCAGCTGCATCCGGCGCAAAAGGAGGCGCTTCCCGGTTACTGCTCACAGACGCCTGGATCGTTAAAACATCCCGGCTCGATCAATCTATTGAAGCAAGCGGCACCTTGCAAAGCAATGAAGAAGTAGAAGTAAAACCCGAAATCAATGGCCGTATCACACACCTCTATTTTAAAGAAGGCACCACCGTCAGGAAAGGGGATCTGCTCGTTAAACTATATGATGAAGACCTTAAAGCCCAGCTTCAGAAGCTGAAACTGCAGCAACAACTGGCCAAAACAACCCTGGAACGCCAGGAAAACCTTCTTAAAATAAATGGTATCAGCCAGCAGGATGTAGATGTGACCCGTAACCAGGTAAGCGCTTATGGTGCAGATATGGAGTATACCCAAACACAATTACAGAAAACTGAACTGCGGGCTCCCTTCAGCGGTAAGCTCGGTTTACGTAATGTCAGCGAAGGCGCTATCGTTTCTTCCGCTACCATTATAACTACCCTGCAGCAAATAGATCCGCTTAAAATGGATTTCTCCGTAGCAGAGAAATACCGTAACTCCATTAAGAACGGCGACCAGGTGAACTTCCTGGTATCCGGCGACAATAAAGAATACAAAGGCAGCATTTATGCCATCGATCCTAAAATAGATCTAACCACCCGTACTGTAAAGCTCCGCGCCATCGTTCCTAATAATAGCGGTGTCCTGTTCCCGGGCTCGTTTGCGAAAGTGAAGATTTTACTGAAAGATCTGCCCGACGCCATGCTGATACCATCCCAGGCAGTTATTCCCGGTACCCGTGATAAAAAAGTAATTATCGCTGATAAAGGCAAAGCCAAATTTGTAACAGTAGAAACAGGCATCAGAACAGAAAGCAGCGTTCAGATCACCAGCGGCCTCCAACCAGGCGACACGGTTATTACCACTGGTATCCTCCAGCTGAAACCAGGCATGCCGTTGAAGTATAATAAGATACAATAATCATTTTCCTCACCGCACTATCCCTGGCAGCCTCACTGCCAAAGGGAGGCCCGGCAGGAAAATCTGAAAATAATTATCATGAGTTTACCTTCATTATCTCTCAAACGCCCGGTATTTGCTATCGTGATGAATATCATTATCGTGATATTCGGCCTGGTGGGCTTTACTTTTCTGGGGGTAAGGGATTTCCCGGCAATCGATCCGCCTATCGTAAACGTACGCACCTCTTACGCAGGCGCCAACTCCGATATCATCGAAACACAGATCACTGAGCCATTGGAAAAACAGATCAATGGGATCGCAGGGATCAAAAATATTTCTTCCAGCAGCAGCCAGGGAAGCAGTAACATCACCGTGGAATTTGAACTGGGGCAAGACCTGGAAGGCGCCACCAACGATGTTCGCGATAAGGTGTCACAGGCATTGCGACAGTTACCGCCTGATATTGATGCGCCCCCGGTAGTGTCCAAACAGGACGCCAACTCGGACCCCATTATTTCCATGACGGTACAAAGCAACACCCGCAACCAGCTGGAAGTAACTGAATATGCCTCCAACGTGCTCCTGGAAAAACTCCAGACCATTCCCGGCGTAAGCGCCATACAGATATGGGGAGAAAAAAAATACGCCATGCGCATCTGGATGGACCCCGCCAGGTTATCCTCCTACAGTCTTACCCCCGGCGATGTACAGGCCGCCCTGCTACGCGAAAACGTGGAACTTCCCTCCGGCAAAATAGCGGGTAATGCCACCGACTTTACCGTGCGCACCTTCGGCCGGCTTGTATCGGAAGACGATTTCAACGGCCTGATCATCAAAAATGTAAACGGCAGCGAAATCCGTATCCGGGATATCGGCCAGGCAGTACTGGGACCTGAAAACGAAGAAACCGTGCTGAAAGAATCAGGCAGCCCCATGATCGCCCTCGCCCTCATCCCGCAGCCAGGTTCCAACTATGTAGCTATTGCAGAGGAATTCTATAAACGTTTTGAACAACTGAAGAAAGATATCCCCGACGATTACTCTGTAAACATCGCCATGGATAACACCCGCTTCATCAAACAATCGATCGATGAAGTGGAAGAAACGCTTATCGTTGCACTGGTACTGGTAATTATCATTGTATACCTGTTCTTCCGCGACTGGCTCATGGCGCTCCGCCCCCTTATCGATATCCCGGTATCCCTGATCGGCGCCTTCTTTATTATGTACGCCTGCGGCTTCACCATCAATATCCTCACCCTGCTGGCTATTGTACTGGCTACCGGTCTTGTGGTAGATGATGGTATTGTGGTAACAGAAAATATTTATAAGAAGATAGAACAGGGAATGCCTCGTATGCGGGCGGCCAGGGAAGGATCTGAAGAAATATTCTTTGCTGTAATCGCCACATCGATCACACTGGCCTTTGTATTCTTACCGATCATCTTCCTGCAGGGTTTCGTAGGACAACTGTTCCGTGAGTTTGGTATTGTGGTAGCCGGCGCAGTAATCATCTCTGCTTTTGTATCTCTTACATTAACACCGGTACTGAACGTAAAACTCGGTCGTAAAACACATACACACTCCTGGTTCTACACCAAAACAGAGCCCTTCTTCCGCTGGATGGAAGAAGGATACCAGAAATCGCTGGAAGCGTTTATGCGTTTCCGTTGGGTAGCAGGATTGATCATTGCCGGTTGCCTCGTTATGATCTATTTCCTTTTCAAAACACTGCAATCGGAACTGGCACCGCTGGAAGACCGCAGCACTTTCCGTCTTTCCATCACCACACCGGAAGGCACCGCGTTCGATTACATGGATAATTATGTGGATAAGCTCACCAAATTCATGATGGACTCTATCCCTGAAAAGAAGATCATCCTGAGCGTCACCTCACCCGGCTTCAGTGGCTCCGGTGCGGTAAACACCGCCTTTGCCAACGTGATGCTCACTGAGCCGCACGACCGTACCCGTTCCCAGAAAGACATTGTGAATATGGTAAACCGGAACATGAACAAGTTCCCCGAGGGTAAAGTATTTGCCATTGAGTCACAAACTATCCAGGTAGGCCGCCGCAGTGGGTTGCCCGTATCGTTTGTACTGGAACATATTAATTTCGACAGTCTTACCAACGTACTGCCGAAATTCATGGAAGAAGTAGGCAGCAGCCCGGTTTTCCAGGGAACAGATGTGGACCTTAAATTCAACAAACCGGAACTGCGCATTCATATTAACCGCGACAAGGCAACACAGCTCGGCGTTTCCGTGCAGGATATTTCCTCCACTTTACAACTGGCGCTGAGTAATCTCCGCTATGGTTACTTTATCAGGAATGGTAAGCAGTACCAGGTAATGGGCCAGGTATTCCGCGCCGACCGCGACGATCCGATGGACCTCCAGAACCTGTATGTGCGCAACTCCCGCGGTGAAGCCATACAGCTCGATAACGTAGTGAGCATTGAAGAAGAAACCAGTCCGCCGATCATTTATCACTTTAACCGTTACAAATCCGCTACCGTATCCGCAGGGCTCGCGCCTGGCCGGACTATCGGCGACGGTATTAACGAAATGTACCGCATCTACAATAAACTGCAGCAGGAACATGTGCTGAACGATTCCTTTAACACCGCCTTATCCGGTTCATCGCGCGACTATGCAGAAAGTGGCTCCAACACCATGTTTGCATTGGGATTGGCGCTGGTGCTTATTTACCTGGTATTAGCCGCACAGTTTGAAAGCTGGGTAGACCCGCTTATTATCATGTTGACCGTGCCGCTGGCATTTGCAGGAGCTTTGCTGTCGTTATGGTTATTTAACCAGACATGGAACATCTTCTCGCAGATAGGCGTAATTATGCTGATAGGGCTGGTAACAAAGAACGGTATCCTGATCGTGGAATTCGCCAACCACCAGCGCGATTCCGGCATGCAGAAATCAGCAGCGGTGATCCATGCTTCATCTATGCGTTTGCGCCCTATCCTGATGACCAGCCTTGCCATGGCCCTCGGCGCATTACCAATTGCCATGTCGCTGGGCGCTGCGGCCACCAGCCGCATTCCGCTGGGGATCGTTATCGTAGGCGGCATCATATTCTCACTGGTGCTAACGTTGTTTGTAATCCCCGCTATGTACACCTTCCTCTCGCGCAGAGGCCGGAACAAAAGCGAGGAAGAAGATGAAATGAAAAATGATGAAGAAGCACAGATAGCAGCAGCACATGCCTGAGTATAACTGATTTGAATGATCACGATATGTTATTTATGATGAAAAATATAAAGAAGTGTTTCCTCTTATTCCTGTTACTGGTAACTGTGGGCGCTCTAAAAGCGCAGCAACAGGTACTTACCCTGGAACAGGCAATAGATGTGGCGCTGAAAAATAATTTCGACATCCGTTTGGCCAGGAATACAGCAGAACTGGCAGCTAACGATTACGCCTATGCGAATTTTGCGTTTGTACCACGACTGAATGCCACTGCCGGAACTACCTGGAATAATACAGCTACCAAACAGGAATTTGTAAATGGTACCAAACGTGATACCAGCGGCATTAAAAGCAATAACGTCAGCGGTAATGTGACACTTAGCTGGACCCTGTTCGATGGCTTAAAAATGTTTGCCACACGGAACAAGATTGCGTCTATCCGCGATCTTGGCGAACTGGCTATCAAAGACCAGGTACAAAATTCCATCTCCACCATCATCGGCGGATACTATAACATTGTACAGCAAAAACAACAGTTAAAAGCACTGGCAGAGCAGATGTCCATCTCCGAAGAACGGGTAAAACTCTCTGATGCAAAATTCAGCACCGGCCTTGCTCCTAAAACGGATCTGCTGCAATCAAAGGTAGACCTCAATGCACAAAAGGCATTGTATATCCGCCAGCAAACACTGATAGAGCAAAGCAAAGCACTGCTGAACCAGCTGATGGCTGTACCTGCCGGCGCTACAGGTTATGATGTGGTAGACTCTATCCCGTTAAACACCGGTCTTTCCTTCGCCGTGCTGCAACAAAATATTGCCAATAACAATACTGCCATCAAAGTACAGCAGCAGAATGTAAATATTTCTGCGCTCACCATAAAGGAAAGCAAAGCAGATTACTTCCCGGTGATATCATTTAATTCCGGCTATAACTATAACCGGAATACCTCTAATGCCGCCACTAATGCTTTCAGCCCGAAATTCAACAGGAACGGAGTTCTTAGTTATGGTTTCACTGCTACCATTCCTATTTTTAACGGCTTTAACGTAAAAAGACAGGTACAGAATGCACGGATTGATTTTGACTTTCAGAACATCACACTGGACAATGTAAAATCCCAGGTAGATCTTTCGCTGAACAATGCTTTCAGGGATTACGAGTATTATAAAAAACAGGTATCGCTGGAAGAAGAAACCAACGACCTGGCAAGGGAAAATGCCATGGTGGCGCTGGAGCGTTTCAAACAGGGCGTGTCTACCATCCTGGAAGTGAAAATAGCGCAGCAAAGCCTGGAAGATTCCTACTACCGCCTTATACAGGCCCGTTATAATACCAAGCTCGCTGAAACGGAGCTGGGCAGGCTGAATGGCGCATTGCTGCAATAGTTTATCTTTTTTATATGGTAAGCGGATAAGCCGGGGAGATATTTCCTGCTTATCCGCTTCCTGTTTACAGTCCTGTCACCAGGCACACTGTACGGGCATGAACAGGCTATTGTATCGTTAACGAACATATCTTATATTGTATAATGTAAAATACATTACAACCCAAAGTGACCTTGTCAGGCATGGTTTTGCAAACCAGGTTACCATATCATAAAACAGGATAAAACATGTTACGCTACATTCTATTTGCCTTCAGTGGCATTGTCTCTTTTAACAGTATATGCACTGCGCAGGAGCTCCGTGCGGTGAACCGGATGGCCGTCAGCGGCGCTGTGATTCATTTAAATGAAGCACCCGGGGCGGGAGTAGCCTGGATCAAGGACAAACAATTTGATAAAGGCACTATTGAATTCGATATAAAAGGAAAAAATGTTCTTCAGCAAAGTTTTGTCGGCTTTGCATTTCACGGCGTCAACGATTCTACGTATGATGCCATTTATTTCAGGCCTTTTAATTTTCAGGTTCCTGAAGCCGGCCGGAGGAGCCACTCTGTACAATACATTTCACTTCCTTCATACGACTGGCAATTACTAAGGGAGAAATATCCGGGAAAATATGAAAATGAAATAGATTCCTCTACAGATCCCAACAAATGGTTTCATGTTAAAATAGTAGTAACGGATGATGAAGCAAGCGCCTATGTAAATGGTAAAAGATGTTTAACTGTTGCATTGCTTGGCACACAAAAAACCGGCATGGTAGGATACTGGGTAGGCAATGGTTCCAGCGGCGACTGGAAGAATCTGAAAATATATTAAAGCTGTTGATTGATATGTTAGAAGCACAGGCTTTAGGAACACGTGTTCTTAAGGCCTTTTTTATAAAAAAATCAGGTAGGAATCTTAATTATTTTTTATCAAATAAAATAATTTACATAATTTAGTTTTAATGTTTGTTACCAACCATTAAGTTTCACGTTAACTTCTCACCAAAACTTATCCTCACTCTTTTTAATTTGTTTAGTCATGGCACTGTACACGACAACAACCATATCAATAGAAGATCAGCAATTCAGGCAATTTGACTTTCTGCATCTGAAACAATTTATAACGCACCATCATGAATTTGAATTAGGCATAGGATATGGATGGCTCTCCCGCTATGGATCAAATGTTATTACAGCAGGTAACCGTTTACTGGGAAAAGAGATCTGTATCTGCATACAACCGGTTGAATCAACATGCAGCCCGGTGTTGTTTAATGGTATCATTACCAGTGTGAGTGCAGGAAAAGAAAACAACAACGGCAGTTGTATCATCCGTGGCAACAGCCCTACTATATTACTTTCCGGCAGTCCGCATACCCAGTCTTTTGAGCAGCGGTCTTTATCGTCCATTGTAAATACTGTGATTAAAAATAGCTACCCGTTTGCAGCTGTACCACAGGTGAACCCTTCTTTTATACAACCATTAAAATATATTGTACAATACAAGGAAACAGGATTCGATTTTCTTCGCCGTCTTTCACAACGCTTTGGCGAGCATTTCTTCTACAACGGACAGCAGCTCATCTTCGGACATTATAATCAGCAGAGAACAGATCTGATGTTCCGGGAAGACCTGGTTGACTTTCAGCTGAGCACTGCAGTGCTTCCTGTTCATCAAAGGTTTCAAACATACGATTACAGCCTGGATAAGGTACTGGAAGAGGATAGTCGCGGTATAACTTTATCCCTTAATCCATATTCGCAACATGCCCGATCGGTGAGCCGGAAACTGTTTCCCGGTAAAACAATCTTCAAAATCCCTTGTATATCCACCAGTAACGCCGCAACAACATTATCAGCATTTACAGAGCGCTTTCATAGAAGCCGGGTTGCAGCACTGGTTCGTATAGAAGGTAGAAGCCGGAATACCGGTTTGTGTATCGGAAATACCATCAGTATTCACGACCACCCGGAAAGCCATGGTGAATTTCTGCTTACAACGCTAACGCATCATTGTAATGGTAACGGCGACTATTATAATACATTTGAAGGCACCCCTGCCGATGCCGTCGTGCCGGAAATGGAACTTGAAAAAATTCCCCGTTGCGATGCACAAAGCGCCACTGTAACCGACAACAACGATCCTGAAGGGCTTGGGCGTATCAGGGTACGATTTAACTGGCAGCAGGGACAAAGCCCCTGGATCAGGTTTTATCAGCCATATGGCGGGAATAATAAAGGGTTTCATTTTATTCCTGAAATAAATGAGGAGGTATGGGTAGATTTTGAAGAGGGTAACCCCGAGGCTCCATACGTTACCGGATGCGCGTATAACGGCAAGGCAACAAGCGGTTTCGGAGATCCGCAAAACAACATCAAAGCAATTAAAACCCGCAGCGGCCACCTGATCCGCCTCGATGATACAGATGGCAATGAGAACATTATCATCACAGATCAGGGAGGCAATACAATTATGATGGATACCCGGGCGCAGCAAATTTCACTTTCGGCTCCCGAAAAAATAAACATTACCGCCAGGAACATCAGTATCAATGCGGTTCAAGATATCAATATTAATGCGGGCAATAACATAAATCACTCCGCCGGCATAGATATCCTTCAGCATGCCGGCAACTGTCTTTATCAATACACTGTAAACGATTACCAGTTAACAGCAACCAACATCACCAAAATTGCCCTGGAAAATATAAACATCCAGGCCAAAGAAATAGAGAAACATGCAGAAGAAATAAATATCGACAGCTCCAGGGAAGATCTGCAGATCAGTTCAGGAAAGTCTGTCAGCATAAAGAGCACAGAGAAATCAAAACTATTCTAAAATAGCAGTTTATGCGTAAAACTACAACAGGAAGCATACTGGTGATCTGCAAAAAGTATACAGTATCCGGGAAAAGGATCCGCTGGCATAGTACAGGGAAACTATCCCTTCATTCCGGGAAATCTGTAGTCATAAATGGCAAACAGAACGGGATAAAATTCTATAACGAGACGGTCACTCATAACCCTGAAAAATAAATCGATATCCCAAAATGGCTGACAAACATTTTGTAGTGCATGGCGCTTTGTGCAAATGCAATTTCGGCAGTACACCCGGCAGGATGCTGGTAGCAGCACATAGCGAATACATGAACGATGGCAGCGGAAGCCTCAAACCGGTTGCCAGTTCAGCAGAAACCGGCAACCCCTTTATGCCGGGCGCATTTGGCGCCTGTACGCTATCACATACTACCTGTATTCCCAATATTTTGCAATGGAAAGATGCATTACCCGGTATTACATTATCCAATGGAGGTAAAATACTAACGGAACAAAGTATAGCCCTTTGTGCTGTGTCAGGAAGTGCCTGCATCAGCATCCTTCATCATGGCCAAACAGCGCTTGTTACAAATCACCGGGATCATGGAAGTACAGCTATGTACACAGCTGCATTGAACCCACTGGCCAATCACTTGCAATTACATCAGAAAGATCCTGTTGTGCGAGCCATCACTTTACATATTGAGTACCGTAATCCACCGGTAATATTTCATAGTGAAAAGGACAAAGTAATTCCTGTACGGATCCATGAACCTTTATTATTTGAGATGGAATGCGACAATAACCAGGCATCTGCAGATGATACAAAAATAAGATGGAAAATTCTCCGGCAAGATAAATCCGGCGGAAGCTGCACCTGGGTTGAGTCCTGTGGCTTTGAATTATTATTCTCGTTCGACACGTGCGGTAATTACAGGGTAATGGCTTACAGCGAATCGCAGGAAGAGAGCCCTGTGTACATTGATCTCTATGCAGATCATAATAATCTTGAAAATGAGTTTATTATTAATGGCTTAAACAGTACCCGCGGATACCTGAAATGCGGAGCTACCGTTTGTGTGGAAGCCGTTTACAGGATTACGCCTCCAACAACAGCTGAAAGAGCAGCGGTGTCTATGGAGGTAACGGATAACAACAGGAACATTATCGCAACAGCCGACGGCGACAAAATTTGCTTTACGCCCATCAATGCATCTGCTATCTACTTCGTTTCTGCCAGGATGGCAAACGGCAAACCTGTTATTCAAAAACTCTGTACTAAAAAGGCAGGGGTCATATCTGTTATCAACAGGGAATCGACTCATATGATAAGGCCCGGGACTGATATGAATTTCCATGTTTCGGGAACTGTGCACACCACTTTACCGCCAGCAATCTTAACAACTATTCAATGGTTGCTGAATGGCAAGCCGGTAGGCTCCGGGCCTTCCATCACACTTGATGGTATTATACATTTTAGTATTACAGGGAAATACATTGTTACAGCGCAGGTAAATGCCGCCGAAACGGAATTTGAGCAGGGAACCTGGCATCTTGAAGTAAAAAACAATGAGGTAGTAAAGATCCTGGTGGCAAACGGCAGCAGCAACTGGATTACAGGGAAACAATATGTTGTTACTGCACAAACTTTAATGGAGTATAACGAAACACTGGATGGTCCGGTTTTCTGGGAGCCTTATGGAGCGCATTCCAATACCATATCCAATGCTTTGGCAATGGAAGAAGGAGCATATACTATCGGCGCCCGTCTTGGTAATTCAAAAAAATATATAACGATAAATGCAGTAAAGCCTGTTATAACCCGTTGGTGCTTCACAGATGAACAATCCATCTGCAAATCATCCACAGGCTGGCAGGAATTAATTCGCGTGTTTATCAGCTGCCGGGAAGCGGCTAATGAAAATATACCATTGCATTTGCTTCAGGTAAATCCCGCGAACCGTTTGCATTATGTAAAAGATATGGGAATGCTGAGCTTTAATGCCGGTGGGGAGTTGCAGCTCAACATTAGTATGCGCACATTGAAACCATTACTAACTGCTGCCAGCTTTGATTGGGATAAGTACCGCCTTTTGTTTGCAATTCCTTGTTCGGCCAATAGCATCCGTTTTGCCGACACGAAAACTGTTGAGTGTGATGGAAGAAAATACTGGGTTCCTCAAAATCAAAGTAATAAACGGGCACAGGAAAAGAAGTGGCATCTGTTAGTCAATGCTGAAAGAAGGGTAGTATCGGTTCAATTGTACGATCAGCATAATAATCCCGCTTATAAGGCTTACAAATATGGAGAGCAATTCCGTATGCATGTTCAAACCATGAATTTTGCGGGAAAGGAACTACTGTTCGAGGTATGGGAAAACAGGTACCAGGAAAAAAACAAGTATATTTTCAGCGGCAAGTTCCTGGTAAATGATTACGGAACAGCGGATACATTAATAGACTCAAAACGTTTGACATCCGCTAACATACTGGAAAATGGTTTTCTCCGTTGCTTTTATATAATCATCAAATCTTCATCTGAAAAATATCTCTACCCACACGAAATAGCAGATAAAAACATACTGACCCCGGATAACATCAGCTACTATCAGCATATAAAATTGTCGGATTGGTTCAACAAGGCAGAGAACAGACTTTCCAGGGCCAATGCCCCGGTAATACTTGGAGAGCCACTTGCCACCGGCGAACCGGGTACAGGCTGCCCCAGGTGTAACGAGGCGATTAATGCTGAACAACTGGCTGCAGTGTTTCCTCATGCAGCAACTGCAGACCTGCAGGCTGCAGCCGCTACTTACAACAGGTTTATGGAATCAACCGGTATGAACACCTGCTGGAATAAAGCACATTTCTTTGCCCAGGTAGCCATTGAAAGTGGCGGACGTTTAAACATTAAAGAAGGTGAAAGCTTTAATTGGTATTGGGAAGACCTGGCCAAAAATTTCCCTCCTTTCAGAACGCCCGAAGGCAGGATAAAAGCGAAGGAATGGGGAAGGCCGGTTCGCAAACCCTCCCATCCCGGCGTAACAAAAGAAAATCAACAACACATTGCTAATTATGTATATGGCCCCGGCGCTGAAAAAGGGAAAACATTAGGAAATACACAAGTAGGAGATGGATGGAAATTCAGAGGGCGTGGCCTTATACAACTCACCGGCAGAACCGCTTACGCTTATGCAAATAATTTTACCCGGAAAGAAAATGCAGATATTCTTCTTCAGCCGGATCTTGTGGC
Organism: Chitinophaga sp.; assembly: GCF_036569185.1. GTDB lineage: Bacteria > Bacteroidota > Bacteroidia > Chitinophagales > Chitinophagaceae > Chitinophaga. Next base: position 6,842 of record NZ_DATCRD010000372.1, on the reverse strand, counting down.
CACGGATATAAAGATAGCGGTACTCTCATCAATGGCCTTCTGGAAATGGAAAGGATTAGCATACACTGCGAACGGCAATACGGAAGTAACATACAAAATAAGTAAAGTAGTAGGACTGGACACTATTTCAAACGGGAAAAGCGCTCATACAGAAAAGAAATATTTCTTTGATACCAAATCGTCGGTGCTATTCAGGACAAAAGACTGCCGGTATAGGAGCACTGCTAATGATATACCAAACAGGTATATCATCAGAATAGATAAATTCAGCTACGACCTTGTAGAACAAAATGCTGCTTCAAATCACTACAGGTATGATCTGTATAACGCAGGCACGCATGTAAAAACATTCCTGCTTCAGAAAAACAGGAGCGGCCTGTTGCCATTCCCTGAAACCGGCCCTAACTGGGGAAGATATGGCGATCGCGATGGAGGTGACGATAACTTTATAGCCCCGGATATTGCCGCTTCTTTATTTGGATTCTTTTATGCACTTCCAGGCAATGGATATAAGGATAAGCTTTATTTTAATGATATCTCCGCCAGTGATAAAAGAAACATAGGACATAAGGGTCATATTCATGGTAACAATATTGATATCAGGTACCCAGGAAGCTCAAACAGGAAGGGATCCGTGTTGTGGACAGAAGCGAAACTGGCGTATGGCAGTGAGGAGGAATTTTTGGAGGTGTTGGAAAACATACTTAAAATAGCCAGGAGATGGGGATTTAAAAAGAATTATGGATATAAAACAGGTATCAAAAATACGACCGGAGCTTCAACGGAAATTCATAAAAACCATTTTCATATAGGCATCCAATAAACAGTATCATTTTATATGAAGAACACATTCATTCTGCTAATGGCTACTATGGCTTACATAACAAGCTGTCAAATGCAAAACAAAAACACATCAACAGCTCCTCTTCCTCTGGAAGATAATATCCGGTCACCGCAGAAATTATACGATATGAATATAGAAGAGATAAAAAAACATATGCTGTTACAATCACACATTGAGGCATCAGAAGACAACGAATATAAAATCTATAACTACACGGTGCACGATGTGGAAATAGCATTACCCATTATTGCAGAAGGATTAAAAGAAACGGGATTTATTAAGCTGGGGCAAGCCGCATTTGATGACAGAGTAAAAACAATTTTCGGGGATATTTTTAAAACGAGTAATTCCAGAGTGAAGTTAAGGGACAAATTCAATACTGTACTGGTAGACTCAATAGGAGCAAATGAAGATGAATTCGATTACACGATTGACAATGTTTTTATCTCCCGGGAATATAGATTCATTACCGATGTACCATTAATCGGGGATTTTGTGACATTCACAGACAGTAATCATTACAAAATAGAAATTAACCCGCCTTTAATCGCTCGCAACAAATACCTCTTCAACAACAGCCGCTCAGATCTCGCATACCTCCTCGCTGAAGATACCCTCTTCCTTAAAACACTGGTTACATCATTTGGCTATACCAAAGAGGAAAAAATAAACACACTCGTCATGAATGATTATCTCGACCTCGATAATAACCATATGCCAACAGTAGGGGAAATCATTTTTGTAAAAAATGCAGCAGGAGAACTGGAAATAAAACAGGAGCTGCTGAAATGGATTGTAGCCCACACCAGCGTAGATGATCACGCCCTGCTTCAGGCACTGTCGTACTATGCGTATGCCTTATACAGCAATGACGATAATGATATGTACACCCGCAACCCTTTCAAAATATTTTCCCTGGATGAGAAAAGAAAAATTGCAGCCTACATTGCTAATATTTACGAACCGCTTCGTCAGCAGCTGATGCCCCTGGATGCAGGGAAATGGCCGGTTTCAAGTTTGCTGGAAAATTTGCTGATGGAAGATAAAGGGCTCGCCCGGTTTCTTAAAGAGCATGATTATTTCTCATTACCGGCGTTAAAGCAGGAACTGGAGCCGGGCAACTGATAGTACCGGGCACACCTTAATAAAATAGCAACGCCGGGGAAATCCCCGGCGTTGCTATTTTATTAAGGTTCTTTCTTCTGTACTTTCTGTTTCTGGTATTCTTCAAACGACTGTTTTATATAAAGTAACAGGTCATAGTCGGAAGCTGAATTTAAAAACTGGTATCCGGGCCTGTACTTATACATGAACGAATCCAGTTCCGGGCTTTGCAGCTTGGTCATTCTTCCCACCAGCTCCGGGGAATACCGGTAGTCGATAAACTTCTCCTTCTCCCAGTAAACCAGTTGCTCATGAAACTGTTCTTTCCTTTTACGCACCTTACTGGGCACTAGATAACTTAAAGCGGTGATAGGATTTGCCGGCAACGTTTTAAGCACATCCATTGCTCCGGGTTTACGATAATCGAAATACCGGCCATATTCATCACGCATCGCCAGCGAGTCATTCCTGTAGTTCTTACCACGCACGTTTACCCCTTGCAGCTCAAACAACCGTTTCTGTAAATACACATCCTGCGATGACGACATTCCAGGCACCAGCAGTAATTTCGGTGTATAGCTCAACATGGAAAATTCAAGTGTATCACCGGGAACGGCCTCAATATAAAAACGGCCGTTTTCATTGCTCAATGTACCCGTCATGGTCCTCTTGTTTACAATAGAAACAAAAGGTAATCCCGTTTTGGTATCCTGATCCGCCACCATACCAGACAAACGCACCTGTGCGAACGTTCCTTGCAGGTTAATGAAAAAGAAAAAAAACAGTGCTCCGATATATGCTGTAAAACGAATCATGAATAAAGTAATCTTTCAAATTTAATGTTCCACCCGCAAATGAAAAGTTAAAAAACGGGGAAATTGTTAGTGCTCAACGGCAAAATTATTAATTATCAACGTTATAAATATCCCCCTAATCGCTTATTTTTACGGTTATCACCCGTTATCTTGTAAAAGTCATGCCACAGAAAATCATCTTTGCTACCCAACATTATCAGTATTTGAAAGATAGGATCCTCTCTATTGCAGGCTCCGCCTGGGAAAATGGGGAATTGGATATCCGTGATTTCCCTGATGGGGAACATTATCACCGTATATTGAGTAATGTTAGCAACAAAGAAGTGATTTTACTCGGAGGCACCATCGATGACCAGGAAACCCTGGAATTATATGACCTGGCCAGCGGCTGCATCCAGCTGGGAGCTTATTCCTTAACCATCATTATTCCATTCTTCGGGTATTCTACGATGGAACGTGCCGTAAAGTATGGCGAGATCGTAAAGGCCAAAACACGCGCGGTACTGTTTTCATCGCTGCCCAATACTTCCCGGGGCAACAGGATAGTGATGATTGATCTGCATGTGGACGGTATTACCTGGTATTTTGAAAATGATGTTCGCCCGGTGCATTTATATGCGAAGGAGTTTGTAATGAATACTGCCCTGGAGCTTGCAGCAGGGAAACCTTTTGTACTGGCCAGTACTGATGCCGGCAGGGCAAAATGGGTGGAATCACTCGCCAACGACCTGCATGTACCGGCAGCTTTCGCCTTTAAACGCCGCCTCTCCGGCGATGAAACAGCTATCACCGCTATCAGTGCCGATGTAAAAAACAAAACAGTAATCATCTATGATGATATGATCCGTACCGGCGGATCCCTTATTCATGCAGCACAATCTTATCGTGATGCAGGCGCCGGGGATATCTTTGTTATCACCACCCATGGCATCTTCGCAGGAAATGGCTTTGAAAAAATTAAAAACTCAGGGCTTATTAAAAAAGTGGTTTGTACCGACACCCATCCCGGCGCTATGGCCATCAAAGACCCCATGTTGCTCGTTAAATCAGTTGATCAGCTGATCTTCAACTACTTCCAGTCACAACACTCCTGATTGCTGTTGGCAGGCTATTTGTCATCCAGACACTTGTGAACCATGTAGCGGTAAAATGGCTGATCCGCCATCCACAAATCTGACAAACAATTATGCTTAATTTTCGTATAATCGAATACGGTAGTTGCGACTACCACACTATGACGGATCTTCGTAACGAGGTACTCCGGAAACCACTGGGGCTCACATTTTCGGCAGAACAACTGCAAAAGGAGATGAACGACATTTTCATTGCAGGCTTTACTCAGCATAACGGCCAGGAAGCGCTTGCAGGCTGTTGTATACTTACCCCTGTAAACGAAAACACCGTACAGCTCAGGCAAATGGCGGTATCGCCCAGCCTTCAGGGAAAAGGTATCGGCAGAGAAGTTGTAGCATTCGCAGAACAATATGCCCATAGCAATGGCTTTGATGAATTAACCATGCACGCCCGGAAAGAAGCCACCGGATTTTATCTGAAACTGGGCTATGAAATCTGTGGAGAAGAGTTTACAGAGGTGGGCATTCCACACTACGAAATGAGGAAAAACCTGAAATAATTATTTTTTTGCTTCTGCAACCCATTGTAGAAGGCGTTTTGATTGTATTGTTATATTGATGGATAAGCAATGTAACAATAGACAGTATAGGAATCCTGTCGAAAAATTTTGTAACCAAATCTTTCATAATACGATGAGAAGCCATGTACTAGCCTGGTCGGGGCTGTGCTATGCCTTTTTCTGCTATACCTCCAGCAGCGCATACGCAAAACCCGAAGGGTATCTCACAGCAAAACAGCTGCAAGCTGATACCACCGTTCCGGTAGTGATTAAACCTGCTGCTGATTCCAGTGTTAAACCTAAACAGGATACCACTGTTCCGGTAGTGATCAAACCTGCCGCCTCAGACACTACCGGTAAACCTAAACAGGATACTTCAAAACCATTAACTGATACTGCCAAAGCTGTAGCTAAACCAAAAGAGGATACCGCACTCATCCTCCCACCAGATTCCGCTACCGCTAAAAGCGAAGTGGGGAAATTCCAGCTTTCAGGAACCGTGAAAGATGATAAAGGCACTCCCATTCCCGGAGCCGTTATCCGGAACAAAACATCCAAACTGAATGCACAGGCAGATCCCACCGGTCAATACAGCATCAAAGCTGCCATAGGCGATACCATCCTCATTACTGCTCCTACCTTTGGCGAACAATCCATTCCGGTGGAAAAAAGAGGAGAGCTCAATGTTACATTGGTTCCTTCCAACGCCACTAAAAAAGTATTGGGAGAAGTAGTAGTTACCGCCCTCGGTATTAAAAAGAATCCCCGCTCTGTAGGTTATGCCATACAGGAAGTAAGCGGTAATGCTGTACAGGAAGCAAAAGAAGTAAACTTTGTAAACGCCCTCACAGGAAAAGTTCCCGGTGTGCAAATCAGCTCTAATACCGGTTCCATGGGCGGCGCCAGCAAAATCACCATTCGTGGTGTGAAATCCATCCTGGGCGACAATAACGCCTTCTTTGTACTGGACGGTGTACCAATGATGAACAACGTTACCAATGATCCAGGTCAGCAAAACGGTGGCGGTGGTTACGACTATGGCAGCCCGATGCAGGACATCAACCCGGAAGACATCGAAAATATTTCCGTGCTAAAAGGAGCAGCCGCAACCGCCCTCTACGGAAGCCGCGGAGCTAACGGCGTTCTCCAGATAACCACTAAAAAACGCCCGGATACCGAAAAAGGAATCGGTGTTACTTATAGCCTCAACGCCCAGATAGACCAGGTAGCCGTGCTGCCAAAGTACCAGAATATGTACGGCGGTGGTAATGCAGGTAAATTCGATACCCTTTACTACAACGAACACCCGGAAGGCTTCCTCAATGAACAAAGCGCTACTTACGACGATAACAATGGTAAAGGCCGTTACGACCTGCTGCCGCAATACGCTGTAGACGAATCATGGGGACCCAAACTGAATGGACAAATTGTTCGCCCCTACTGGTCATGGGATAAAAATAAAAACAATCCGTACTTCGGTCAAACCGACACCTGGTCGCCTCATCCGAATAATGTGAAAGACTTCTACAAAACAGGTTTTACACTTACCAACAATATCTCCATGGCAGGCAGCAATGACAAAGGAAGCTTCCGCCTGTCATACGGTAACATGGATCAAACCTTCGTACTCCCCAATGCTACCAACAAAAGAAACAACCTCTCTTTCAATGGTAGCTATGAGCTCACAAAAGGAGTAAAAGCCGTGGCCTCCATGAATTATACTTCCTTAAACGTGAAAGGCCGCCCTGGTACTGGATTTACCGGGCCTAACCCTACATTGCAGTTCACCATGTACGGTCAGCGTCAGCTGGATATAGAAAAAGAAAAAAGATACAAATACGATGATGGTTCCCAGATCACCTGGAACCGCCGCGCCTGGGACGATCCAAGCATTTCCTCCAGCAATGGGCCTTACTGGAACCGCTATATGGACTATGAAACAGATAGCCGTAACAGGCTCTTTGGATCTGCAGGACTGGATATAGACGCCACCAAATGGCTCTCCTTCTCCGGCCGCGTGTTCATGGATGATTATAACACACTGGAAGAAGAAAGAACAGCAAAAGATTATGCTGTAGGTGGATACATCAAACGCGTGAGAAGCAACCGGGAAATGAATTACCAGTTAACTGCAGACATTAAAAAAGATTTTGGTAAGGATTTCCAGCTGAATGCCACTGTAGGTGGAAACGTAATGCACCGTAAATGGACAGTTACCGGTGGTGTAGCCCAGGGTGGCCTGATCTCCAAAGGTGTATATAACCTGCTTAACTCAGTACAACCTGCACTGGCTATTGATCAATATTACGAAAAACAGATCAACTCCGTTTTTGCCACTGCCAACCTTGGTTATAAAAACCTCCTGTTCCTCGACCTCACCGGCCGCAGCGACTGGTCTTCCACCCTCGTGAAAGGCAACAACCAATACTTCTATCCATCAGCTTCC
>NZ_DATCRD010000371.1:0-7163 GCF_036569185.1 Chitinophaga sp. | reverse complement strand
TCATCCAGCGTTCGCAGAAAAGCTATTATTGCGGTTTGCTCCGCCTTCCCCAGGGGAATGCCCGGTTTAGCTCCCCGTTTCAGCAAAGGATCCAGGTTGGGTGTGTTCTTTACATGGCCTGCATAATGCTCCAACACGGCCTCCAGCGTTCTGAAGCGCCCATCGTGCATATAAGGTGCGGTGAAGCTGAGGTTGCGCAGGCTTGGAACTTTAAACCGGTACCTGTCTGCTTCATTAAGTGTAATAAGATACCTGCCCTGGTCACTGTTCAGACCGGGGCCTATCCCATTGTCGCGAAATGAATAGTCGGTAAACAAGGGCTCGCGATGGCATCCTGCACAATTATTTTTAAAGAGAACATATCCCTGCATTTCCCCGGCAGTAAAACCTGCGCCCAGGTTTTGAGTAACGCTGTCATACTTTGAGCTGGAACTGACAAGCATCACCATAAATTGCGACAAGGCCTTCATCATCCGCTCATTGTTGATCTCATCTGAACCAAATGCACGCTCAAAAAGCCGTGGATAATCGGGATGAGCGCGCAGCTTTGCAAGCACATTTTCGATCTTTTCATCCATCTCAACAGGGTTGGTGATGGGAACAACAGGTTGCAGATCAAGATCAAATACCCCACCATCCCAAAAGAAAGATCTGCTCCAGGCAAGGTTCATAATGGGGGGAGCATTCCGGACACCCAACCGGTCGTCGATACCATGGCTCACATCATGTCCATGATGGGTAAACGCCGCTGACTGTATATGACATGTGCCGCAACTTATGGAATTGTCCCGCGACAAGCGTGGTTCATAAAACAACTTTCTTCCCAGCTCAAACTTTGCCTGCGTAATATGGTTTGTATTGAAATGATAGACTGGTGCCGGGAAATGTGCAGGTGGCTGAAATCCGGTGAAAGTACTTATCAGCTGTTTTGCGCAAGCCGCACCTGCCACCAGGAGAATGCCCATCATTAAAACTTTCCTGCTCATAGCTGCTGATTCTCTGTATGGCTATGCCGGAACATCCCGGGAAAGTTGTTGGCGATACTGGCGCTGTAAGCGCCAAACATCACCGTTGGATTACTTGCAATACTAACCCTTGACAGGCCATCGAACATCCTGGCAACATCCACCATCAGGCATACATTACTCTTCCCGCCCGCACGCACCACCGCCTTACCAGCCGGCGTCAGATCAATAGTAACTTTCCTGATATTGTTGATCGTTGGTGCAGAATATCCTCCAAACCCACCTATGTGGTAGCGGAATTTGTGTTGCCCGGATGGGTCCATTGGCGCCTGACCGGAAATGCCTTCCATCTTAAAAAATATATAGCCACTATTCCACCCCCAATACATACCGTTCTCCATATCACCGGCAGGCTCCAATACGCCTGTTCTTTTACTAATGTCTGCGGTATTGCGAAGGCTGTCTATACCTAAAAGGAATGAGATAGCAACATAGTCACCCTCAGGCACACTTACCCTTGCAAAACGGGTAGAAGGATCCTGTGCTTTGATCAGAAAGTAACTGCTATCCTGCGGAACAGTGAATATAGTTCCATCCGCTTTCCTGACACTGATATTGCTGATAAAATATTGAAGGAGACTGACCGAAAAAACTTCTCCGGATGAATTACGATAATTGCCGGCCCCCAGTACAAGGCTATCCGTACCAACAACATTGTTAAATTCAATAGATAAAGTAGCTTTAGCTGTGTCAGTGAACGGTTGATGATCATTGCTTTTGCTGCATGAAAGCAGCATTACCGACAATAAGGTATACCATAACATACTATAATATTTTTATAGTTTTTGCAAAGGTACTAGCCGGAAAAATTACAAACTGCATAATGTCCAAAACTGTTCAATTTATGTCCTTTGTGTCGACTATACGTGCGGCTACCTTTGTGTGAGTATACAAACTGATAAGTTAAATGAAGATTGTTTTTTCAACAAGGACCATGGGAATGTTACTGGTAATATATGCGCTGGCAATGGCAGTAGCCACTTTTGTAGAGAATGATTATGGTACACCGGTGGCCAAGGAGCTCCTTTACAACTCGTGGTGGTTTGAGGTTATAATGGTGTTACTGGTAGCAAACTTTCTGGCAAATATTGGAAGGTATAAACTCTATAGAAAGGAAAAGTGGCCGCTGTTGGTTTTTCACCTGGCCTTTTTCTTCATTTTCGCAGGCGGAGCAATCACCCGCTATATCAGTTTTGAGGGCACCATGCATATCCGTGAGGGAAGATCTGAAAATGGTATCATATCAGAAGCCACCTATTTAAAGATTCAAATTGCAGCCGATACGGTGGTGCAAAATTATCCTGACAGAAAAGTTACGTTTCTGCCGAAGAACATTCCCGGCTTCTTCAGTCTGTTCCGGCCCGCGTTTAATGCTAAATATGATTTCCAGGGAGAAAAGATCACCCTGAAGCTGATTGACTTTGTCCCAAAAGCACAGGACTCAATCATAGCTGACGGCAATGCTCCATTGGTAATAACGCTGGTGACAACTGAGGGCGGAAGGCGCAAAAAGGTTTGTATCCCCTCCGGCGCCTCAGCGCAGATACAAGGACTGGAAGTTGGGTTTGACAAAGACATGCCAAACGGCGTATCACTAACGGCCCCCAATGGGATACTGCACATAAAATCGGCTCTTCCGGCGAGATATATGGTGATGGCTACTAACCAGGTTGACACCATCAAGGCTATCAACACGCCGGAGCCCCTTCACTTAAGATCGCTTTATGAATTTGGCATGGGGGCAACCTTTGTAATACCCGGGGATCCAAAGAAAGGCCGTATCATCCGTTATGAGGGAGACCGGCAGAAAAATGCTTATGATCCGGATCTAATTGTATTGGCCCTTCAATCCCACGATGTTCAGGATACTGTTGCATTTTATGGAGGGCAGGGAATTACCGGCTACCAGGCCACCGCTTCACTTAACAACCTGAAAATAAACCTGGGGTATGGCTCCCGGTACTTTTATACTCCTTTTTACATACATCTTAAAAAGTTTGAACTGGAGAAGTATCCCGGCAGTAGTGCTCCCTCCTCCTTTGCCTCACAGGTTACCGTCAATGATGCGGCTAAGCAAATCCCTTACAGGATATATATGAACAACATTTTGAAATACCGGGGGTATCGCTTTTTCCAGAGCAGTTATGACTCAGATGAAAAGGGCACTATCCTGTCTGTAAATCATGACCACACAGGAACTGTCCTGACATATACAGGCTATTTTATGTTATTCACCGGCATGTTCTTTACTTTATTCTGGAAGGGTACCAGGTTTAATATTCTTAACCAACAGCTCCGTGCCCTGTCTGCAAAAAAAGGGGCGGCGGTGCTGGTGCTGCTGCTGTCTTCGATCACCGCAGCTGCGCATGATAATGTGCCCAAAGCTTTTAACATTGATAAGCAACATGCAGCAAGCTTTGGCAACCTGCCGGTACAGAATTTTGACGGAAGGATTGAACCCGTTAATACGCTGGCGCTTGAAATTCTGAGAAAGCTCTATCGTAAGGAGAGCTATCATGGCCTCGACGCCAATCAATTCCTTTTAGCGGTAACCACCAACCCGTTCGAGTGGGTTAATGCTCCTCTCATTAAAGTGAACAAAAGAGGCGGTGATGCCCTGCTGAAATTAACCAAAGCGAATGCCGAAGGTATAACCTCTATCATGAATCTTCTGGAGATTGATACTAGCGGTAACGCACACTTTGTACTGGAGCAACAATACAATTCATCATTTGCAAAAAAAGCATCGCTGCAGGACAACTACGATAAGGAGGTAATAGAGCTCAATGACAAAATGCAGGTTGCCCGATGGCTCCTGTCCGGCATTTATCTGCGCATCTTACCTGTTGAAGGTGATCGCAATGGCACCTGGTCGGCCCTGAGCTTGGTGCAGCCACCAAGAACTCAAAGCGAGCAGCTGGTGGCGGCATACTACCAAAGCGTACAGGTAGCCCGAAAAACCGGCAGCTGGGGCAAGGCAGACAGCCTGCTGAAAAAGATCAGCCAGCTGCAAAGGACCGAAGGTGCAAACGTCCTGCCCTCACAAACAAAGCTTGCCTGGGAAGTTAAATTCAATTCATGGAACCTGTTTTACAGGTTAATGATCTTTTATTCAATTACCGGTACACTGATCCTGGTACTGTCGTTCTTCAGTTTGTTCAGCAGCTTGCGGATAATAAAAGGCGCTATTGCGGGCCTCATTGTGCTATTAGTGATGGCCGCTATCCTGCAAAGCTTAGGTATTGCCATACGCTGGTACATTTCAGGACATGCTCCCTGGAGCAACGGCTATGAAGCGGTGATGTTTATCAGTTTAATTGGCCTGGTCTCTGGTCTTGTGATGTACAGGAACAGCAATGCGTTTATTCCCGCTGCGGGGGCACTGATCGCTGTTATTTTGATGGGGTTCGCACATGGAGGCGCCCAAATGAATCCGCAGATCACACCGTTGGTTCCTGTACTGAAGTCATACTGGCTGATGATCCATGTGGCGATCATTACTGCAAGCTACGGGTTCTTTGGCCTGAGCGCGCTGCTTGGTATGTTTGTGCTGCTGCTTCATATTGCCAATAATGCGGAAAGACGGCAATATATTGACCGGTCGCTACGGGAGCTTACCATTGTCAATGAACTATCCATGACAGTAGGCCTGTTCTTACTGACCTGCGGTACATTCCTTGGAGGAATGTGGGCTAATGAAAGCTGGGGGCGTTATTGGAGCTGGGACCCGAAGGAGACGTGGGCATTCATTTCAGTGATCGTTTATGCTTTTGTGCTTCATGCCAGATTGATCCCTGGCCTGGGAAGTAAATTCCTGTTCAATTTTCTTTCACTGATCTCTTTTTCAACCGTTATCATGACCTATTTTGGTGTTAATTACTACCTGACAGGACTTCATTCCTACGCCAAAGGGGATCCGATGCCTATACCGTCGTGGATTTACATAACGCTATTTATCGTAGTCACGGTTTCTTTAACGGCCCTGTTCAGGTACAAAAAAATGTCCCGGAAACATCTTTAGAAAACACGATACCGCATGCATGCAAAAAGGAGGCAGATGGCTGCCTCCTGGTATGATGCTGATTTGCCGGCTTTGTGTTATTTTATCAGCTGAACAGCGGCCGAAGTAACAAAATAATAAACGGCCCAGGCGCCAAAAGAAATAACCAGAATATAGATCCAGAAAGGAATGCTTTGCGGTGTTTCGCTACCGGTGATTGCAAAAGACTTCTGATCGCCTTTCCCGTAAGCATTTATCATCAAAGGTACCATCCCATCCACCACCGCATGTTCTTTGATCCCCTCTACCGCTACAGCCGGGCCGTTCTGCACTTCAAACGGGATGATCCGTATCCCCTCTTTCCCTGCAGAATCCTTGCTAACGATCTTTAAGGTGTGGCGGCCATCCGGCAGCTTGTAAGTATTAAGCTCAAACTGAACGGGCGTAGACAGCTCTGCTACCGGCACGGTTTCTTCGTCTATAAAAATGTAGACTTTGTTGCTCTTTTCCATGCTATGCCTGGGTTATGATACTATTTTTAATAGACCAGTGTTTGGGCTCCTGAGGGCGTATTAACCGCTTTACCAAATAGAACAGCGCTATCAGTACAATAGCCAGTGTAATTGCGACTATCACATAATCCCATTGGCTGTCGGGCCCCACTCCGTGTGTTATACCCCTGAAAATCCCGGGCTGCTGTTTTTTACAGGCCGGGCATGCCATGCTTAACAAGCGCCATGGCATTAATAATGCAAGAAAAAATAGCTTTTTCATATGTCTAGTTTTTTGGCTGCTCCTTGGCTAACGATTCCATGATCTTTTTTACCTCTTCCACGGTTACTTTTCTGCCGTTGTTGCCCCAGCTCGTTCTCTCGTGGTTCATGATAGCGGTAACTTCTTCAGCAGTGAGGTTGTTGAGTGTACCAACCGCCGGCATGATCCCAAACCCTTCATTAACCCGGCCGCTATACCCGTACATGATGATACTTACCATAAGTTCAGGATTATCGTTCAATACGACCTTACTATCCTTCAAAGGCGGAAAAGCGCCTTTAAGCCCCTCCCCGTTGGGTTGGTGACAGCTTTGACAATTATTGGCATACAGTGCTGCGCCATCAGGAGCGGCGGGGGATGCAGCATCTGCTGCAGGCACTTCTTTTTTATACAGGAAAGCCGGGCGGTTAACTTCGGGCAGTTTTACCTGCTTTAACGACTGCAGATATGCAACTAATTGTAAAGCCTCCGGGGTGGCTACTACCTTTTGCCCTTTTTTCTCCAGAAATTCTTCCGGCACATTTACCAACACATCACCGTCGTCCACCTTTTCTTTTATCTTAAATAACCAGGAATAGGCCGGCATAATAGATTGCCCAACCACGGTCCGCGGATTAAACAGATGCACCAGGTGCCAGTCGGCCGAAGGCTGACGGTTTCCGATATTGGTCAGATCAGGGCCGGTACGTTCAGTGCCCATAAGTGTTGCAGTATTCCGCCAGAGATCTGTTCTATGATTACCCGCGTAATCGGCAGCGATGCCCGGCCGTTCACCCCATACTTTATCCATCTCTACGTTACGTACCTGCTGGGTATGGCATACAACGCAACCATTGGCTACATAAACAGCTTTCCCTTTTACCGCGTCAGCGCTCAGCGGCACTGCATCCGGTAAAACAGCATTATTCCGCTGGTTTCTGATTGCAGGTAAGATGGCCACCAGTATTGTCAGCGCTATGAATAAAGCCAGTGCCGATCTGAATAGCTTTTTATGATTATCAAAAAATTCCATACTGTGGTTATAATGATGGTGAAACACCGGATTGACGATTCCGTTCTATTAATTGCTGCAGGGCCACTTCTCTTACATCGTTCAGAGAAGGGCGGGCAAACATCTTATACATATTATAGGCGAAGAACAAATGTGAGATCCACATCAGGCTGCCACCAATTGCCCGCCAGAGCCAGTAAGGCGCCATGAACACCACGCTATCCACGAATGTTTTGTCTGACTGCCACATTATTCCCCTGTAGGTGGCCCCATACATAAGCGGTATAGCATAAAACAGCAAGCCTATCAAAGCCAGCCAGAAGTGTGTACCTACTGTTACCTGTGGCGGTTCTTTACCCGTTAACCGCGGTAC
>NZ_DATCRD010000370.1:0-9716 GCF_036569185.1 Chitinophaga sp. | reverse complement strand
AGGTAACTCAGCAGGTTGCTCTCCCCACCTTCCAGGATCAACAGCAGCAACTGCTCTCCTTTTTCCTTCCTGCCCGCATGAAAATGCAGCAGGCAAACCGCCGGAGTAATGGCAGGGAATAGCTTGCGCTCATAGGCAGTGGTGATTTTAGTGATGAGCGGATTGGTTTGTTCACCGGGCAATACTGCCAGTGTAAACGCATAATAAAAGGCAAACAACGGCGACAACGGCAAGGTATGTTTCTTATCGTACTGCCGTTGACGTTTGATGCCTTTTTCAAAACAAACAAGGGCCTTTGCAGGCTGACCGCTATATAATAATATCACCGCCTGTGCATACAAATCATCCGCGGTTTCATCTGCCGGAGGCAAATCAAGCTGCCCCTGCAACAGCGACAGCTCAGGGAAACCGGCCTTATACCGGCGGCGGAAACTTTCCAGTTCCTCCACTGGCGGCATTTTCAGCAGGTTATATTTTAAGGCAAAAGATACCATTTTATCAAGGCTCTCCTGGCTGAAAAAAGGTAACAACTCCGTGTAGGCGGAGTAATACAACAGGTAGGAAAGATAGGGCTGGTATTCGTTCAGCTCCAGTTCCAGCTTCCTTACAGGCGGGAACAACAGGGAGCGGTCGCCGGTAAAATAAGCGGTAAGCAGCTGCTGCAGGTCCTGCAGCCGGGCGCTCATGCTGTAAAATGCGTGTACGGCGTACCGTGTTCTTTCCAGTAATGCAGCATAGGCTGGCTGTTTTATAATTACCGGGAAAAGCAGGAAGCTCATCTCCGGTACCAGGGAATAATTACCGGTTACATTTTTAATGGCCAGTCCTGCCGCTACCAGGTGTTTCAATATTTCAGCGACCCTGAGCCCTTTCATTTCCTCCACGCAGTTCACCGCGTCGGTAATAGTAAATGTTTCCAGCGGGTAGAGGTATAGTGCCATCACATCCATCACAAGCCGGGTGTCCCTTTCCTGTGAATCGTATTGCCTCAGATAGAAACTTTCGTTGACCATAGTAACAAAAGTAGCTGAAAATATTTTTGGAGGCAGACAACCTTTTCCCGTTTTTTTCCGAATACGCATAAGTACCGGTTAGCAAACCAGGTTGTTACTGACCAACAACCCGTAATAGCGTATTATTTCAAATTTCTAAAAATTTTAACTGCATGAACTCCTTTAAAAACGCCCTGCTTTCATTGATAGCCTTTGGTGGTATCGTTTCCTTCAGCGCCTGCGGCGGAAATGATAACAACCCCGACACACCGGCGCCCAAGCCTGTGGTGCAACTCAGCGCCGACGCTACTTTGGGAAATCACCTTACTGATGTGGATGGTAATTCCCTTTATTATTTCTCCAATGATTTTGATGGTAAAAACAACTGCGCCGGCGGATGCGCTGCGGTATGGCCCATTTACTATGCCGGCGACAATCTTGCCCAGGCCGCGCTGGGCACAGGATTGGACATTAAAGATTTCACCACCATCACTACTACCGATGGTAAAAAACAAACTGCTTATAAAGGATGGCCGCTGTATTATTTTGCTCCTGCAGTGGGTGGTGTTAACGTACGGGAAGCGCCCGGAAAAACCACCGGTGAAGGTGTGGGTGGCGTATGGTTTGTAGCCAAACCCGATTATACCATACAGCTGATCAACGCGCAACTGGTAGGCGCTGATGGTAAAAACTACCTGGAAAACCATACCGTTGGCAATGCCAAAACATTGTACTTCACTGATGGCAAGGGTATTACGCTTTATTCTTTCAATAAAGACAGCTTTAACATCAACAAGTTTACCAAAGCTGATTTTTCCAACAATGCCATCTGGCCTATTTATGAAACAGACCAGATCGTAGTACCTTCTACGCTTGATAAAACATTATTTGGTAGTATCACTGTTGCCGGTAAGAAACAATTAACCTACAAGGGATGGCCGCTGTATTACTTCGGACAGGATGCAGGTGTAAGGGGCTCCAACAAAGGCGTGAGCTTCCCTGCACCAGGCGTATGGCCGGTGGTTACCCCAAATGTAGCAGCTGCTCCCAAACCATAACCTTTGCCTTCAACCGTAAAACGGAACGGCTCAGTATTCTGTATGAATGCTGAGCCGTTGTATTTGGTGAAATGTATGAACTATTCTCTTCTGCTTTCCACGGTATACACAAAGCTGTCGGCCCGGTAATACCCGAGATTATACTCAATGGGGCGTTCGCCCTGGTCGTATACGAACCGCTTCCTCAGCAGGATCGGATGCCCTGTTTCAAGCTCCAGCTTGGCGGCAATAAATTTATCGGCTGATTTGGCGCTGATCTCTTCTTTGGAGAGTGTAGCCACTGTCATGTAATCCTTTTCGAGGATATCGTATAAAGGTCGTTTGAAATCTTCCTCGCCGGTTAAGCCTACCCGGGGATGAAAGTAGGAAATGAAATATACAAAGGGCCCTTCCGCCTTTCCTCTCAGGCGTTCCAGCTTAAGCACTTTTTTATTAGGGCTGATCTCGAAAAAATTGGCAATGGTTTCATCGGGTAATACCCAGGTAACGTGCAGTTCAAAATTTTTGATGACGATGCCACGTGCAGTCATTTCCTGGGTGAAGCTCAGCCAGTTCTTTGATTTGGAGCTGATAGCAGCTTCCGCCACTTTAGTGCCCACTCCTTTCTTCCTGGTCAGCAGTCCTTCGTACACGAGTTTATTCAGGGCATGACGTAAAGTAGATCGGGAAATGGCCAGTTGCTTTGCCAGCTGTACTTCGTTTGGTAAAAATTTTCCACCACTGTATTGTGGATCTTTTATCATGTTCCGCAACAGGTTTTCCGCCTGTATATGAAGTGGTAAAGGATTTTTATGATCTATACTCAAATTCATGCCTGCAAAGCAACTGGAAATAAACAAGAAAAACAATTTTAGCCCAGCTTATTTTGGGGGTATGTATGCCCTGGGTGGAAAAACAGCATCCCTGAAAAGTATGCTCAGTGTACAAATTATCTCCATATAAACATCAAACAATCAACCAGTTAAGCAATGAATTGATTATAAAAATAATGTTAAAAACTTTTCTTGCATTTATTAAATTATGTTTATATGTTTGTACATAATATCCGGGGCCACATTATGAAAAAATACTTTTCTATAATTCCCTTTATTGCCGGTATCACTGCTCTTGTTTTCCTTCCGGGAAACCTGGCGGCACAGCCGGGCTCCAGGGCCCTGGCAACCGCTGTGATGGCAGACAGCAGGCTGGATACGGTGCAGGCCCGGGCACTACGGTTACTCACCGGTTTCTCTGCCGGTACTTCCTATGGGGAAGTGTGGATCAGGGATTTCAACACTTTTATTAACGGCTCTCTGCAGGTATTACCTCCTGAGCAGGTAAAGGAAATGCTGTTGCTTTTCTTCCGTATGCAGGGGGAAGACGGAAATATCCCGGACGGCGTTATTCCGAAGGAAAAGGCCAATGTGGGCTACCAATACCGGTATTCCGACCTTGCACCACAATGGGCCGCGCATAAGAATACCGTGGAAACCGACCAGGAATCATCCCTGGTCCAGGCGGTCAGGAAATATGTGGCTGTTACCGGCGACAGGGACTTCCTTTTTTTGGCTGTAAATGATAAAACGATTTTGCAACGGATGGAAGCCTCTATGGCCTATCTGCTGAAAGAGCGTTGGTCGGAAAAATACGGGCTCATCAAAGGGGCCACCACCATCGACTGGGGCGATGTGCAGCCGGAAACCGGCTGGGGAGTGGCCATCAATGAGAAAACGAAATGGGCCATCGATATTTATGACAACGCCATGTTTGTAATGGCAATACAGGATTTCCTGGCAATGAAACCCCAAAACTACCAATCACAGCAAAACTGGAGCAAAGTAGCGGCTGGTATACGGAGCAATGTGCGCAAATATTTATGGGACAACCGGGCGCAGAAATACATACCACATCTTTATCTGAACGGAAGCCCGTTTTCCCCCTCCTTCAACGAAAAAGAAATTCTTTACACAGGCGGCACTGCCTGTGCAATACTGGCAGGATTCCATACATCCAGGGAAATAGCGGCCATCTACAGGCAAATGATACAGGCCGCTTCCAAAGAAAAGTTTGCTACAATAGGTATCACGGTATATCCTCCTTACCCCGCGAAGGAGTTCCCGAATATGCATCCTTATGTATATCAGAACGGGGGCGACTGGACCTGGTTTGGCGGACGGATGATCCAGGCCCTTATTTTAAACGGATTTATACAGGAAGCTGTAACTGCGCTTAAACCCATGACCGAACGCGTCATTGCTCATAACGGCTTCTTCGAATGGTACGATGTTCAGACTGGCATGCCAAAAGGATCAGGAGATTTTCGCGGGGAAGCAGGCGTTTTATCAGACGCCATCGCGCTTTTGAAAAAATGGGCAATTCATCAGCAGGGAGTAAACAATTAAGGCTGCTCATTTATTATTTATTCATCAACCGGATCTTATTAAAAAACATATCATTACCATCATCTTAAAACCAAATTTCACTTGTTATCACAGGGGCTTATACATGTAGCGCCCCTGATCACTATCAACTGAAAACATTTACCGGCTATTATTACCTCATCACTAAAGACTTGTTATGAAAGCAAAACTATTTTATGTGCTTGCATGCCTGCTATTTTCCATGCATGCAATGGCCCAGATTAAAATAAGCGGGAAGGTCACCAGTGCCTCAGATGGAACTGCGATTCCCAACACTACCGTGGCCATTAAAGGTACTTCCAGTGGTACCATCGCCAATGTAGATGGCGTGTACTCTTTAACAGTGCCCAACCAGAACTCGGTGCTGGTATTTTCCTTTACAGGATTTGGTACCAAAGAGGTGGTGGTAGGAAATCAAACCACTATCAACGTATCCCTGGAAGTACAGGTAAATACCCTGAGCGATCTGGTGGTAATTGGTTACGGATCAGTGAAGAAATCTGACCTCACCGGTGCTGTGGCCTCTCTCAAGGGCGAACAGGTGATGGACAAACCCGTTCCCAATATCTCCCAGGCCCTGCAGGGTAAAGTGGCAGGCGTGGATGTAAACATCAATAGCAGCGCTCCTGGACAGGCAGCTAAAGTACGTGTGCGTGGTATCGGTTCCATCAACTCTTTTGTGGATCCGTTGTATGTGGTAGATGGTGTGGCAGGCGTAGATGCGAATGCGCTCAACCCTAACGACATCGCCTCTATTGAAGTACTGAAAGACGCTTCCTCCACCGCTATTTACGGTGCGCGAGGCGCCAACGGCGTAATTATGATCACCACCAAACGCGGTAAGGCAGGCCCTACCCAGGTAAGCTACCAGGGAGATGTAAACGTAAGCACACTGGCCAGCCATCTTCCTACATTAAACTCCGAGCAATTTGTGAAAGTATACAATGAAGCTTTTGCCAATGCTACCAAGTTCGACCCGGATCATGGCACCTGGACGCCAACCGCCATCCTGGATCATGAACATTTTCCTTTGCTGTTCGATGAAAACGATAAACCATTGTACAACACCAACTGGGAGAAGGAAACCTACAAACCGGCGGTGTCTACCAGCCACCAGGTGAATTTCCAGGGGGGTAACGACAACCTGCTCTATAGCGCCTCACTCGGCTACCTGGACCAGAATGGTTTAATGATAGAATCCTGGTTCAGAAGATACTCTGCCAGGGCTACATTCGACGACCAGGTAAAAGACTGGCTGAAAATTGGCGGCGCCCTTAACATTGTGTCCAGCACCCAAAGAGTAGTATCCGATGGTAATGGCTCTTTAAACGTACCAAGGATGGTGACGGAGGAAGTACCTATTGTACCGGTTAGATATCCTGATGGTAAATGGGCCGGTAACTATGATATTCCTGGCCTGGAGGGCGGTCCGAACCCGGTACAGATTGCGCAGAACAGGTATACGCTCAACAACCAGCTGCATACCCTGGGCAATTTTTACATGCAGTTCCAGATCACCAAGGACCTGAATTTTAAAACCGATTTTGGTTATGATCAGATCAGTAATAAAGCCAACTTCTATTCAGCAGGCAATCTTCCTCACCTGTCGCAGGACCAGGCAGGTATAGCCAGGATCACCACAGATTACCGCAAATACTGGCAGTCAGAAAACTATCTTACCTATAACAAACAGTTCAATAATAACAACAGCTTAAACGCGGTTGTGGGTATTTCCTTCCTGGAATACAGTAATGAAAACGCCCTGGCAGAAACACAGAACTTCCTGTCTGATTACTTCCAGTGGAATTCCCTGGCCGCAGGATCGGTGCGTAACAACATCACTTCAGAAACCCAGCCATGGTCCATGAACTCTTACTATGGCCGTGTTAATTATAACCTGAAGAATAAATACCTCTTTACCGCCACTGCCAGGTATGATGGTTCTTCCAAATTCAGTAAAGACAACCAGTTCGCTTTCTTCCCTTCTGTAGCTGCTGCATGGCGTGTTTCAGAAGAGGATTTCCTGAAGAACAGCAAAACCATCAACAACCTGAAGATCCGCGCCAGTTACGGTACTTCCGGTAACCAGGAAATTGGTCAGTTCCAGTACTCCCCGCAGTACCGTCCTGATCAAACCGTTATAGGCGGCGCCAATCAACCTACACTGGTACCGGGTTATATAGGTAACCCCGATCTGAAATGGGAACGCTCCAACCAGATAGACGCAGGCGTGGAACTGGTGATGGTGGATAACCGCATCAACCTGAATGTGGATTATTACAACCGTAAAACATCCGACCTCCTTTTGGCTACACCTATCCCATGGTCCGCAGGTATGTTTACTTCCAATGTATACAAAAACATAGGCGAGGTAAGGAATACCGGTCTGGAAGTAAACCTGAACACTATAAATATCCAGAAACCAAACTTTACCTGGTCTACCACCTTTGTTTTTGCCACCAATAAAAACGAGATCCTTACCCTCAATGATGGTAATGCGGATATCTTCCCTGGTCCTAACTTCCTCGGCCAAACCAATGTGCTGCGCGTGGGCCAGCCCATCGGTTCTTTCTATGGTATGAAAAGACTGGGCACTTATAGTACAGATGAAGCGGCAGAAGCAGCCAAACACTCCCTGCTGCCCGGCGACAGGAAATATGAATATGATGCCAACGGCAACGCTGTATATGATATCATAGGCCGCGCCTATCCAAAATGGACAGGTACTTTCAGCAGTACTATTAAATATAAAGGATGGGATTTTGCTTTCGATATCCGTTTTGTACAAGGCGTAAATACAGCCGCTGCATTTAAACACTCTGTGGAAGACCGCCAGACATTGGCCAACAGCCTTGCCACCGTGTTGAATGCCTGGACACCGGAAAACCAGAACACTCACATTGCACAGGTACGCAGCTATAAATTTACACAGGATTCCCATTTTGATACCTGGTGGGTAGAAGATGGTTCCTATATCAGGGGACAGAACTTCACTCTGGGTTACACTTTCCCCCAGGGCTGGATGGAGAGAAGCCATATCCGCAAATTCCGCATTTATGCAAGCGTGCAAAATCTTTTCCTCATTACCAAATACACCGGTTATGATCCTGAAGTAGACACCTTCAACTTTGGTTATGGCGCCAACACCGGTTTCTCCCAGAACATAGACTTCTTCCCCTATCCCCGCCCCCGCGTGTGGAACCTGGGTGTGAATCTTGATTTCTGATGAAATCGTATACCCGTTGATGTGATAACCTTTTTAGTGATTAAAAAATATGAAAATGAAAACGACTAAACATATCATACTCGCGTTGCTGGTGTTATTCACCTGTTCCTGCAAAAAATTCCTGGAACAAAAACCCACGAATTTTCTTCCGCCGGATGCTGATCTGTCTGATCCCAAAGTGGCGCGTGCGCTGGCCAATGGTTCTTACCAATACCTGCAGGGCTTTCTACAGGGACAGCCCTCTTCCTATGGCGGTAACGTGTACAACCTGATGGAATTCATGACAGGAAAGGCTAACAGTGATCTCGGTCAAACCGGGTTTGCCACCTTTCAGAACCTCAGCTATAACGCTACTTCCTTTTATGTGGATACCTGGTGGCAACGTTTATACCTGGGTGTAGGCGCCTGTAACCTGGCCATAGAAAAATTGCCACAGGCAGCGGTATCAGATGCAGATAAAACCAATATGCTGGCAGAAGCACATACACTGCGCGCACTTTATTATTTTCACCTGGTACGGTTATACGGTGCGGTTCCCAAGGTAACGGAAGTACCTAAAGATCTTAACCTGAACCTGCCCCGTACAGCGGCAAAGGCCATTTATGATGAGATCATCATCCCAGACCTGCAAATGGCGGCAAAATCAACGCTGCCCTGGGCCGACAGAACCGGCAAGGTTTCTATGGGATTAGTGCAGTCGCTCCTCGCTGATGTATATCTTACTTATGCAGGTGCTGCTATCAATGGAGGTAATCAATACTATGCGCTGTCGGCTGCCGCATCCAAATCAGTGATTGCAAACGGCGGTTATTTCCTGTTCCCGGAATACACCAATATGAATAATCCCGGCAACAAGAATCTCGGGGAATTTATTTTCCAGGTACAGTATGCGGCCTCCGTACCAAGCATCAACCCGCTTACTCCACTTACTATTCCAAACTATGCAGGTATCTCTCAATATTCTGATGAGTATGGCTCTGTATATCCAACCCCACAGTTTATTGCATCATTTCCTGCAGGTGATAAACGTGCGCAGGAAAGACAATTCTTCTATACCAAATACAAGAAGAAAGCCCCTGCCACCGATACCATCAGGTTTAAGGGACCGTATATCTATAAATGGTTTGATTCCCTTGCTGTTGTAAGCACCGCGAAATCCGATCTCAACTATACGCTTTACCGTTTGGCAGATGTATACCTGATGTATGCAGAAGCCTCTAACCGTGCAGAGGGCGGTCCGAATGCAGATGCCATCAAATACGTAAATGCCATCCGGGCCCGCGCCCAACTGGCGCCTATAGGCGCTATGTCACAAGCCAGTTTTGAACATGAAGTATGGCTGCAACGGTATTATGAGCTGTGCTTTGAAAATAAAATGTGGTTTGATATGATCCGGACCCGTAAAGTACATAACGACGTGACCGGTAACTGGGATGATTTTGTAGGGCATAAAACCGTATTTGGCGCTACTTTCGCAGCTAAACAACTACTGTTCCCTGTGCCTAAACAGGAAAGTGATGTGAACCCGAATTTATTGCCCAATAACCCGGGATTCTAATAGAGATATTTTTTTGAAAGATAGGGCTGTCTCTTTCTGAGGCAGCCCTTTTTATTTGGGCGGATTTTTTTTATGAGATGCCCGCCGGATTTTTTTACAAACATCCGTATTCTTTTCCTCTGATATATCAGAATACTAAATTATGTACGTATGTTTGTACATATGAAACATATAGTAGTTAAACTCCTTTTATGTTGCGGGGCAATAACCAGTGTAAATGCTCTGGAGGCGCGACTTCCCGTTACACACAGCGGGATGCTGCTCCGTTTGTTAAATGATTCAAAAGCCAACAGCGTGGAGCTTCCCCGCAAATTCCCTCGTCCACTACTACAATCCCCTTCCTTTACCAGTATTGAACTACAACCCACAGTAGCTTATCTCAACCATCATGGCACGCCTGCCCGTATGGTAAGGATGCGCTTTCACGGCGGCAAAAACTACCAGCCGGCGGTGGTATATATGTTTTTTAACGGCCGGGAAGAC
>NZ_DATCRD010000369.1:0-27428 GCF_036569185.1 Chitinophaga sp. | reverse complement strand
CTTTGAAGCAAATGTTGATAACAGATTTAAATTTTCAAGAATGAAATATTTGAAATTATTCCTGCTGCTGACAATGTTCGCAGGCGCCTTTTATGCCTGTAAAAAAAAGGAAACACTGGATGCAGATATTAATGGCCTGGGTGGTGATTACTGGGTGCCGGGCCTGGTGGATAAATGGTTGTATGATTCTATGATAAAGCCATATAACATAGAAATGAAATACAAGTGGGACCAATCCGAGTTTGATAAAAGCCTGATACTCGTCCCTCCGCAGGAGGATATGGTTATTCCTGTGACCCGGGATATTATCAGCTTCTGGATTAAACCGTACAATATCACCGCCGGGGACTCAACATTTATGAAGCTGAATACCCCTAAACAAATTATGCTTTCAGGTAGCATTGCACTGCAAAGTAATGGGAATGCCGTGGCCGGATTGGCAGAAGGTGGATTGAAAATACTCCTGTTCGACATTAATTCCTATAGCAGTGCAGATAGCTTCAGGGTGGCAGATATGGCCCACCTGATCCATCATGAATTCACGCATATTTTAAACCAGAAGAAGGCGTACCCTATTGAATATAACCAGGTAACCCCGGATACTTATACCGGCAACTGGACCGTGGTACAAGAAAATCCGTGGACGCTGGGTTATGTAAGCAACTACGCCCGGAAAGAGCCCGGGGAGGATATTGCAGAACTGGTATCCACCATGCTGGTGATGGGCCGTGCCCGGTACGATGCAATGGTGAACCACCCTTTTCCGGACTATCCCGACAGTCTTAACAATCCCGATGGCATCAGGTTGTTGCGGGCAAAGGAAAAGATCGTTGCTGACTATTTCAAGGAGGCCTACAATCTTGATTTCTACCAGTTGCAGGCCAATGTTCAGCAACAGATCCATCATGTTTTGCATCCCTAGTTTTACATTTAAATTTTGCAGCAATGATAAAATACCTGGTCTATATATTAACATTCGTAATGATTATTTCTTCCTGCAGGAAGGATCTCCACTCATCGGTTTTTGATAAATCGGCGGACCAAAGGCTTAACACAGTACTGACGGATTACCAGTCTATCCTGGTAGCGGCGCCCTATGGCTGGGTGGCAAACGTGGTGCCTGCTTTGGAAACAAACGAAAAAATCTATAGTTTCTGGTTTAAGTTTAACGATAGTAACCGCGTAGTATCCAGATGGAAAGCAGAACCACCTTTAACCAGCAGCTACAGGCTGAAGGCTTTACAGCGTCCCGAGTTAATATTTGACACCTACACCTATCTCCATCTACTTGCAGATGCAGAAAAAAAGGTACCGGGGGCTGCTGCCGGAACAGGTCTGAAGTCTGATTTTGAACTGGAAATTATTTCAGCTGCTGCAGACAGCTTTGTTTTTAAAGGAAGGTATAACGGGGCTGATGTAACATTCCAAAAAGCAACTGCAGGCGATACAGCAGGGAATGTGAGAGTTTTGGGCCATTATCCATTGGCAGGTTCCTACCAGGCAACAGCTGTGCGAATACTTTATGCAACCACGGCGGCAGACAGCTTAGTGGGTAGCATAGGAAACTTCAAGGGTATAAAGGAGTTTAGTCCATCAAAGTATGCTGATACTGTAGTTGTTGATTACGGGGATCTTGGCAACTCCAACTGGCGTTATCGCATTGCCTTAACAGCCGATGGACAGGGAATAACAGTAACGCCTAATGCAACAATGGAAAGCCAGATAAAACCAGGATCGTTTAAAATACTGGCTCAATCTTACGACCGGGGTTCAGGACGCATTTACCTTAAAAGTTTTTATACAAATTCAGCGGGTGCGGATCGCGTTACGGAAGAAACATTCATCCGCCGGTAATGAAAGTATCTGTACATATATGGGTTGATTTGAGTTGATGAAAGCATGGCGGCAGCATTTTTGCTGCTGCAATTATCTTCCCGTTACAATGGTAACCTCCGTTTAATACCAAGCGGTTTTAATGCAGGATTGGCCTGCAATGCACGGGCCGGTATTTCCAGCGTATAACCCGGGTCATTTTTTTCGAGCACAAATTGCTGACGGGGGCGCACCTGTTGGTTAATGATAGGCGTGAAATAGTGCGTGATGGAAGGTGCATCCGTTCTGCGCAGGTCAAACCAGTTGTGAAGTTGAAAAGCCAGTTCTTTTCTCCGTTCAAGTAATATATTATCCAGTAATGTTCCCTGGTTACTTTGCAGCAACATGGCGGTGGGTTTTACCCGGTGGCTTTGCAAAAGGGTAAGATCCGCACGGGCCTTCTCCGTTTCACCAAGGTGCGCATTGGCCTCCGCCCTGTTCAGATAGGCTTCGGAAGTACGGAAGGAAAAACAGTAGGCGCCGCCGTATATACCGCTTGTTTTGGGGATCACAGTAGTATTGGTGGCGTAGAAGTAACCGCCCGGCCGTTGATCCGCCGTGGCATATTGTTGCAGCAGCTCTGATGAAACGCTGTATCCATAGCCATTTCCAGGCCCGAAATTGTTGAATGCAGTGGGATTGGGATCATTGTAAAAAGTATAGATAATTTCCGGGTTAGCGGCTCCCAGTATACCGCCGTAAAAATCTGACATGTCTGTTCCCGGTGTCGTAATATCTTTTAACACAGACCTGATTTCAAGGCATTTGCCTGCAAAGGATGCGGCCTGTTCCCAGTGTTGCAGGTAAAGATGTATACGTGAAAGGAGCAGGTATACTGCTGCAGGAGAATAGTGAAAGATGCTGCTTGTTTTACCTGATTCCCGGGCATATGTAAGCGCCTTGTTAAGGTCGTCCAGGATCTGGTTATATACAGCAATAACAGGGCTTCTGGGCAGGGCGGCATTTATGAGTGTGCTGCTGGCGGAGAGGGGCACGCCCATTGAGTCTGCCATATTGCGCGGATCATAAGGTCTTCCCCAGATATTTACAAGGTAATAGTAAGCCAACGCCCGTGAAAAATGGGCCTCTCCAAGCAGGAATTGCCTGTCCGGGAGATCACCTTTAATTTTCTCTCCTTTATCAGTAATAATATTGCAGGCTTTTATAATCCGGTATAAGCCCAGCCAGGTATTATTCAGGATATCGGAGGGCGATTGCCTTTCGTCATACTGGATATCGTAAATATTTTGCCAGGTATAAAAAGCGGAATAAGGCCCTTTCTCATCTAAAGATTGCGCTGGCCCGCTGGTTTCTTCCACATCTGCCGTCATCATTTCGAGGAAGTAAAGAAACAGGTCGCCATCGGGCGACAGGTTCCTGTTCCATCCCTCACCGTTCAGCATTTCGGTATAGTCTGCCACCGTTTGGGGAGTGCGACTGTTATCTGTGGGCGTATCCAGGTACTTCCGGCAGCTGTTCATGGAGCAGGTAATTATTAACAGGATACCGGTATATGTGAGATGACGGATTTTCATAGCTGCTAAAAATTTATATCTGTTCCAAATGTAAAAGACGGACGCCTGGGCAATGTTCCGGGCGGCAGCTCCGGGTCCTGGCCGTTCAGTCTTTTATCTGCCAATAGCAATACGTCATGCAGCTGCGCATAACAGGAAATGTTTTTAAACAGGTTCTTTCTGTTGCCCTGTACAGGGAAATTGCGCTGAACAGAAAGCGTGGAGAGTCTGACATGGCCGGCATTTACTATCCGTATATCACTGTTGTTATACATTTCAGGTGGAAGTGTAGACATGAGGTAAAGTGGTATTGTTCTGTTCAAATTTTGCATAGTGGCAGGATCAAAACGGTAATATTGCAAAGGAGACATAGTAATTGGATTAAAGAGATACAGTCCTCCCTGGTAATCCATCACGGGTATGTTGGTTGTTTTTTCATCACCAGGTTGTTTCCAGCGTTTTTCAATGGCGGTCGACATATTCTCAGCCGGGTTAGGGATGAATGACCCGTTTTCATAAATGTTGTTCAATCGCTGCTTATAGCCCAGCTTTACCAGGAAAACAGCGGTCAGGCTCCAGTTCCGGTATTTCAGGCCGGTAGTA
Source organism: Chitinophaga sp. (assembly GCF_036569185.1). Taxonomy (GTDB): domain Bacteria; phylum Bacteroidota; class Bacteroidia; order Chitinophagales; family Chitinophagaceae; genus Chitinophaga. Next base: position 23,439 of record NZ_DATCRD010000369.1, on the reverse strand, counting down.
AAGCTGCCGTCTGTTAATGGGATGCGGCGGCCTGCAGGAACAAATACATTGGCATAGTATTCCGCAACGGTAGGCTGAACGGTATAATCCCTGTCGTAAATTCCCCGGAAAGTGGGAAACCCCTTGTTATTGAGCCCCGTGAATTTATAGGCATACATGGTATTAAGATCGCCGCCGGCCTTAATGATATCCCCGCTAAGATACTGTTGCTGATTACCTATTATCCCAGGATCAGTGAAGTTGTTTTGTAATACCCGGGTTTTATTGATTGAAATATTAGCCGCTATATTCCATTGCCAGTTTCGCTGCCGGATAACCTGGTACTGGAATCCCATTTCGATACCATTGTTCATAATACCGGCGCTGTTAAACATACCGGCATTGAAGCCATTTTCTTCGGCCAGGTTGATATTGGCAAGCAGGTCGCGGCTCCGTTTCCTGTAAACTTCCACTGTTCCGTACAACCGGTTCCGAAAAAAAGAAAAGTCAATTCCGGCATTGAACACATACGTTTTTTCCCAACACAGCCCCGGGTTATCGAAATTGATAATGGTAGCCTGACTTTCCCCGGAGATGGGATCCTGCACGGCATTGGACAACGACAGGCTGGGAGATTTTATTTCCGGCAGTCCGATATTATACCCGTATGATATCCGGATGTCGATGGAGTTGTTTGTTTGTTTATGATCTTTGATCGCCGGTTCATCCAGCATGCGCCACTTTGCGGCTGCCGACCAGGTTTTTTGCCAGAGCTTATTACCATACCGGGTAAAATAGTTAGCTCCATCCTGCCGCATATTAAAGTTCAATGTATACCTGTCTTTGTAAGAATATACCAACATGCCGTACCAGCTGGTTTGCCGGTATTTATTCATCAGCTGTTCGGCAGGTTGAATGCGGGAGTAAGTGAAGAAACGGTTATACATCGGGTATTCATTGGCCGGCGGGGGATAGGCCATTTGCCCCTTGCCTGGATAATATCCAAGCAAAAAACGCTTGCTGATGTTATATTTCGACTGCCTCAGTTCATTCCCCGCCAGCAATTGAATATAGTGGGCATGCGCTTTAAAGCTATATTCCAGTGAATGACGAATGGTATAATAATTTTGCTTTGTAGAAGTTTCCTGGTACTCGCCGCCCGACGGAAGAATAATATTTGCTTTGGCCGCATCGCTGTAAGGCATACCAGGCCCCAGGCCCATCCTGTACCTGGAGGCAATATAATAGGTGTTTTCCAGGGCATAATTGTTGTTGTCAGCATCAGATAAGCCCAGTCCATATAAGCCATGCAGCTTAAAGGAGCGGAGAAATGTCCAGTCTGCATTCATTACCGCCCGGTAAGTATTTACCAACATCCTGTTACGGCTATTTTCCATCTCGGAAACAATGTTGAAAAGCGCCACCTGTGAAGTGTCCATCACATAATTATCTAACGACCAGTTAGGCGAGGCTGGGGCATAATACATTCGTTGTTGTTGTATGGTGTAGGGAAGACTCCTGGCTGCGTGGTAAGCATACTGGTAGGGGTCCGTCTGGTAAGGATAGCTGCCTGTATGGCTGGAGCCGGATAATTTAATGCCTGTTTGCAAGCCGGGCACCGGGCGATAGCTGGCGCCAAGCATCCCGGAATATTGCCCGGCCCGGGTGAAAATAGCCGGGCCCTGCTGGTTGGCATAGCCGGCAGACAGGTAATATGCTGTTTTTTTACCCCCGCCGTTTATGGATAGGTGGTAGTTTTGTGAAATGCCATTATTGAACAGGATATTGAACCAATCCGTATTCATTGAGCCATAGATTTGTTCCATTTGTTCAAACTTGTCTTTGCTCATGTTGCCGTTGAGAAAATCCGTGTAATCACGCTCAAATCCCTCCGGAAGAATCCCATTTGAAAAAAGCAGTTTTTTATCGATGATCTCTTTAGACAGCGCCATCTTTTGAGTGGCATTCATCAGATCCAGGTGACGGTACCGTGGCCGCAGGGTGATATTGGTCACCTGTGCAAAGGTGATCCCCGGTTTTTTATCCGGGGTGCCGTTGCGGGTGGTGATAAGAATAACCCCGTTGCCGGAATTAACGCCATACAGCGCTGTGGAAGCGGCATCTTTCAACACATCAATCTGTTTGATGTCTTTCGGATTAAGCCCGGTAATGGGGCTCGACATCAGGTTAACATCATCCAGCGAATTAATGGTGGCGGCATTCAGTTTTACCGGCGCCTCGCTGACAATACCATCAATGACCCAGATAGGCTCCCGGTTGCCTGAAATAGTGGCCGTGCCCCGCAGCCTTATTTTAGGTGCTGCCCCGGGACTTGTACTGTTCATGTTAATGGCCAGTCCCGGCACTTTTCCCTGTAACATATTGTCTATGGATAGCTGGTCTTTTCTATCCAGACTGCCCGCGGAAACAGTACTTGCCGAGGCGGCGGAATATTGCTGTTTTACGGTGGCATACCCGTTTATTACCACTTCGTTGATGGGGGTTAAAGCAGGTTGCAGCGAAACAGCCAGGAATGCCCGGTTTTTTACGGCCACTGGTTTTGTTTGCATGCCCAGGAAAGATACCAACAACGTGGCATCCGGCGGCACCGTGATATGAAATATACCATTGTCATTGCTACGGGCATAATTGCCCCCGCCTTTTTCAATGATGTTCGCCTGTGGCAAAGGACGGCCATTTTCATCAGTGATCCGCCCTGAAATGGCAGCTGCTGGCAAGTTATTGTTTTTTTCACTGATGGGCATAATCACATGAAGCCCGTTTGTATGCACCACCTGTAGTCCTTTATCCTTTAAAAGCAGCTGCAATATATTATCTGTTGTTTCATTATCGGCCTGGAGACTTACCCGGCCCAGCTTTTTAAGCTCTTCGGTATTGTAGAAAAAAGCGATGCCTGTTTTCTTTGTGATCAATTCAAGTACCTGCGTAATGTGTTTATTCTTAACGTGAACAGACATACGCACCGACTGCGCATTGACATTCGAAGTGAGTAAGAAAATAACCAGGAAAAAAAAACAGTTCCGGTATGGTGTTTGGGACAAGTGCCACCATCCCTCCACATGACATCTGGAATGGTACATCAAACTAATGTAATCATATTGGATAACAAAAAATGTGCTGTTGACTGGCTGTTTAGACTAAAATTGCTCGCTGTTGTGGCTAAAGATAAATAAATATTACCTGATTTCAATAATCCTTTGTGAGGAGTCAATACTAAAATTTACGGGACGGGTGGTGGTCGCCTTAATAAGGTCCAGTAGCGGGAAAATATGCGGAGGCCTGTCCATCAACGGTATATTGTAATGGAGCTCACCTGGTTGTTTATTGATAAAGATAATGTTGTAATGATAGATAAAGCCCAGTTGTTGCATAATATCTTCCAGCGAAGCGTTGGTAAATGCTATTTTCCCTTCCTTCCATGCTGTTGCAGTTTCCCGGTTGCCTGCACTTAACCGTAATACATTGCTGAGCGTGTCCAGGTCCGCCTGTTGCCCCGGGAGCAGGTATTGGGTAGTAGCTGGCTGACCTGCTATTCCTACCGATATCTTACCCTGTGTCAGCGTGGTGAGGATGTGTTTTCCATAAGCGTTTATATTAAATGAGGTGCCTAATACCTGTATTACCTGTTTATTCACTTTAACAATAAAAGGCTGTTGGGTATTATGTGCTACTTCGAAGTATGCTTCCCCTGTCATGGTCACTTCCCTGGCCTTACCGGTAAAGGCGGCAGGATAATATAAACGGGAGGCTGTATTCAGCCATACTCTGGTGCCATCCGGCAGGGTGAGGGGATCGGTATAATTGGCAGGCGTTTCCCTGGTAATAAAATTAGTGGATGGAGGAGATTGATGCTTGTTTTGTTTCAGCGCCAGCCAGGTGGCGCCGGCCACCGCTAATGGCAGGCATATAATGGCGGCATAACGCATTATACGGCGTTGTAGGGATATTACGGGAGTAGCAGCCCCGGGCAGGGATAACCTTGCCCTCAGTTTAATCAGGTCTTCAGCAGTATTCACACCTTCCCATCCCTTCAGGTGGCCGGCCTGTGCGCGCATCTCCACGATTTCCTTCAGTAATTCGCGTTCTTCCCCGTTCATCTCCCCCGGAGCGGCAGGTGCACTTTGTTCATCCAGCAGATGATGGATCTTTTCCCAGTCTATTCCGTTATCTTTTTTTCGCTTATCCATTACATTATATTATGACAGTTGAAAATGAAAAAAGGGTGATCACTATATAACCGGTGATCAAAAGCAGGATAGACACCGGCCCACAGTTCTTCCGGAGAAACATATAGGCTTTCCTGATCTGGGTTTTTACTGTATTGATGGAAATGCCCAGTTCTATAGCAATATCTGCATACTTTCGCCCTTCTACGGCACTCATGGTAAAAACCCTGCGCCTTTGTTCCGGTAACTGGCTGATGGCCTTTAACAGCCTGGTCCTGTACGCTTCATTTTCATTGTTAGGATGTTGCAGGTAATCATCACTGTAAAGTGATTGTTCAATACCCTGTTTGTGACGTTGTTTTACCTGTTCGCTTTCCAGATAATTAAGGCTCCTGTTTTTAACCGACACATAAGCATAGGCTTCAAAATTATTGGGTTGATCCAGGTGTTGGTATTTTTCCCAGTATTTTATAAAGAAATCCTGCACAATATCTTTTGAGATATCATTATTTTTGACAATACTATAAGAAAACTGACACAGTATTTCGTAATATTTATTAAATAGATATTCCAGCCGGGCCTGATTAACAACGGTGTTACTCATATTACTACATGGATGTCAGATCTGCTATAACTAAGTGTAATTATTCCTCGCAGTAAATATAAGCAGAATAAGTATATGAAAGGCTGGTCTATCGTGGAGAAAGGCCGCGCCGCCGGAGGAAAACCTGTAAATGGTTACCTCTAAGGATAAACGGCTGATGTCCATGAATTCAGAAGCTTTGTTATAGGCCGGCAACTGCCGGAAAAGTTCGGCATCCGTATCGGGGAGATAACACAGCAACCGTACGGGAAAGAAGTAAATATTATCGATATCGCTGGTGTATGCTGGCATTTTGTAGAATAGATCCTATTTCAAAAAACTTGTGATATGCACGAGGAAATCAAAGCCTACAACGACTCCATGCTGCCCGCAGACAAAGCCATCTGCGCAAAGCTGCCAGGGAAATTGACAAACATCTTACCGGTGCCTACACTTTAGGCATCTGCAATAATTTCCTGCTCTCCCTGCTCACAAAAGTGATCGGCACAAACTTATCGGTAGGCGCGCCGATATAATATACCATCCATTCAGGATCGTGATGGGAAAGCATTTCGCTGATACAATCTGCCCGGTGCCCCATGGGATTGGAACAATCATCCCAGTAAAATAGCTCCACCCGGTAGTGCAACTGCTGCTTCTGGTTGTTGATAGTTACCTCCACTTCAATCTCCTGTTTGCCCGGAAGTGGTGGAATAGGAATTACAATATGACTCATAATAGCGATGTTATGTGAAGCTGCCCGCAATAAAGCTGCCACATCAGGGCGGCGCACAGCATATCCGGTTATGTATAGCAATTTTTGATAATTGTTCATGTATGGGCGGCAGGTGTCCGGAAACGGACATCAGCGACCGGTTTTTATTATTCCCGCGGGAATATCCCTGCCGGCGGAAGCGGGCGACGGGTGCAGGTAATTCACGGGAATAGTGTCTTTGTCAATCTCATTCAGCAGCACTTTGCCTGACCGTTGTATAGTACCTGTTGCCAGGATATCCGATCTGTCTTTTTCAATGACCCCGTTATTATTCAACCCCATATCAATCGTATTGCCTGTAATGAGGGAGTTGCTGAAAACATAATGCGGTTGGTAATCTTTCATACCTACCCAGAAGCAGTGATTGTTAGCGATAATATTATCCCTGAAAACAAAGTCTGAATATTTGCCGAACCATACAGCGCCTTCATAAGCCCCATAGATAATAGAATTGGTAAGGGAAAAACCGTTTACCGACAGGAACAGCAAAAGCGCGTTCCTGCATTCATAAAAGATACAATGATCTATTTTAATACCGCTTCCCTGGGCAAACACGGCGCCCTGCATAGGCGCTGCATTTTTACTGCCTATAAAATAGCATTGCGATATCTTCATATCTTTCAGTTCCGGCCTGTGCCTTTCAATGGCATAGTAGTATACCACAGCAGGATGAGTATTGCCCAGGAATTTTAATCCTTTAAAACAGGTATTATTCCTCTCCACCTGGATGCCAATGCAATGATCGAAATGCCCGTAGTTTTTATTGTTGGGAGAAACAGATTGTATCACCGGCATACTGGAGGGCAGCCAGCCGCTGTCGCCCGGCAGGATAGCCGCTTCAATGGTATAGGGCATCGTATCATTTTTTATATCAAAGGGAGATATCAGGAGCTGCCGTGTAAGTAAATACAGCCCCGGAGCGAGCTTTATGGTAACCGGCTCTTTCCCTGAAAAACCGCTGGCGAGCGCCACTGCTTTGTCAATACCTGCCAGGGGATCTTTTATGGTACCTGTTGCATGATCCTTACCGTTTACCGGATCCACAAAAATAGTTTGCGCTGCTGATCCTGTTTGAATGAAGCATAAAAAACATACGATGATAAATAGCCTGTACATAGATTACTTATTTAGATCCGGTAAGCTACCCTTTTCCGTGATAGATGGCTGTTCAAACCAGGTGCAAGTTGGTGCAAATGGTATCCGTGATCATTATTAGTTGATAATAAATTTTATATAGATGGAAGATGATCAGTATGTTTTAGGGAGGTAAACTTTTTTTGACGCTTTGAACAAAGTAATTTGACGTTTTAAACAAAGTGGGTTGGCTGCGCTGCTTTTACCTTTGCTTCATAAAATCAATGATTATGAAAGACAATTACAACGGTGCATTGCAGCAACCAATTGGTTCGGGGTTCAACGCATTTTCAACAACAACAGATGTAATAAAGGGCATCGACCTCCACGGTAAAACGGCTATTGTTACCGGCGGCTATGCAGGAATAGGTTTGGAAACAGTCAGAACCCTGGCATCCGCAGGCGCTAAGGTAACGGTGCCTGCCCGCGATACCGGCAAGGCGATAAAGAACCTGGCAGGCGTGGAAAATGTAACCATTGAAGCCATGGACCTGGCAGACCCGGCATCCATAGACGCATTCGCAGAAAAGTTCCTCCGTACCGGGCAGCCCCTTCATCTTCTCATCAATAACGCCGGCATTATGTGGGTACCGCTGCAACGGGATCAGCGGGGGTATGAATCACAGCTCTCTACTAACCACCTGGGGCATTTCCAGTTAACAGCCAGACTTTGGCCGGCCCTGAAACAGGCAGATGGCGCCAGGGTGATCAGTGTGTCTTCTTACGGCCACCAGATGGCGCCCTTTAATTTTGAAGATCCGAATTTCCTGGTGCGTGAGTATGAAACATTACAGGGATACGGACAATCGAAAACAGCCAACAACCTGTTTGCCGTGGAGCTTGACCACCGGGGCAAAACAGCAGGAGTGAGGGCCTTTTCCCTGCACCCGGGCTCTGTAAATGGTACGGACCTGGGGCGTGTGGCGCCAATGGCCCTGTTTCAGCAAATGGGCACCCATGATGCCAATGGAAATATTTTCCCGGAAGTGGCCGCCAAACTGAAAACAATCCCGCAGGGCGCAGCTACCACGGTGTGGTGCGCTACCAGCAGCCAGCTAAACGGTATAGGCGGCGTGTATTGTGAGAACGCGGATGTTGCTGAACTGGATAACGGCAATATTATTCAAAGCTATGATGATCCTTTATCTTTAAGAGGCGTACAGCCGTACTCGTTAGATGCCGCCAATGCAGCCAGGTTGTGGGCGCTCAGCGAACAAATGACCGGTGTTGTATTTACAGCCGGCTGATCTTTTATTTTGTAAATTGTGTGTACATGGAATTTGAAACAAAATATATAACGCCTCACATTAAGCTCTCCACGTATACCGGCAGGCTTTTCCGGACCGAAGTGGTATTTGAGCACCATATACTGGTGTGGTTCATTTCAGGAGAAACGAAGATCGTACTGGCCGATAATACACATGTGTTTAATGCGGGCGACATCTTCCTGATACCACGCAACCAGCTGGCCACGGTGATCAACTATCCGAAAGATGGAAAGCCTCATCAATCCGTGGCCATGCATCTTACACCGGAGCGCCTGAAGGATTTTTATCAACGAAACCAGCCATCGCCCGGCAGGCCATCGCCCCTGAAAAGCATACGGATCTTTGATAAACATCCTTTACTGGAAAGTTGCTTTGCTTCATTGATCCCTTACTTTGACCTGGAAACGGGCCTGCCGGAAAGCATTGCAGCGCTTAAAACAGAGGAAGCCATCACCATCCTGAGAACCATCGACAAAAATATGGACAGCCTGCTGGCGGATTTCGAAGAGCCGGGCAAAATAAACCTCACGGATTTTATGCAGCGCAATTATATGTTCAACATGCCGCTGGAAAAATTCGGCTACCTCACCGGCCGCAGTCTGGCTACTTTCCGGCGCGATTTTAAAAAAGCCTTTAACACCACGCCACAAAAATGGCTTACACAAAAACGGCTGGAACTGGCCTATTACCAGCTTACAGAAAAACAACGTAAACCCATCGATGTATTTGTGGAAGCCGGTTTCGAAAACCTGTCCCATTTTTCGTTTGCATTTAAAAAACACTTTGGATACGCGCCCACCGGGCTGCATGCAAAATAGCGACCATTCTGCTCCTGCAGGCCCTTCTTAATCTTTTCAAGTAGTATCAAAATGATACGTATTGAATGAGTTGTGAAAAAGCCTGCTTATTTTGCGCTTTGATTATCGGGTGTTAACCTCAACAACAGCAAATATGGGAATCATCTTACTACAAATCACCGGTTATGGATGGGTGGCAATAGCATTTATGGTTTTATCGGTACTGATGGCCGTAAAGATTTTAAAACGGAACAACCGGGATGGTAACATTGGCTGCATCAGCATTGGTTATATATCGCTGGTGGTGTTTTGCCTGCTCAGCTTATCCTCCGTACTGGCCGGCTTCCTGGGTAGCTTTGTGGTCAAATCCTTTACACTGCCCCGCTATAAGGGAAAGGTGGTCAGCCTTTCGTCTTACCAGTCGCGCGACAGTAAAACAAACCGCACCACTACTATGTACAAATCGACAGTTGCATTTACATTGAAAGATGGCAGGCCGGTAGAAATTGAAACAGATGTATCCTCTTCGGGTAAAAGGGAAATAGGCGAAGTAGTTACCGTTGGTTATGAGCCGGGCATGGATCGCGCAGAGGAATTTTCAAGCGGCAAATACCTGCTGATAGGAGGCGGCGTGGTAATGCTGCTGGTGATGGGCTACTTTGTTGTGGGAGGTATCCTGTATTCCATGCAGGTAAGAATGGAGTGGTACTTTGGTTTGGGGATGAAATTATTACTGTACTTCATTTTGCCTTTAGGAATGCTGTTCATGTTTTGTGCATTGGGTTATGCGCTGGTACAGTATTTTATGGGCCTGCGGCCGGATATGCCGGGATGGGCGGTGGCGGTATGCGGCTTTTTCTGCCTGGTATTGTTCTTTGCTATGATCGGCTATGTGCGCATGTTGGGGGAGAGATCTACACGTGGTTAAACATTTTCAAATAAAAGAGCCGGCTTATCAGGGCCGGCTCTTTACTTTCTCTTATCACTTCCATCCACCGCCTAAGTCGCGGTAAATATTCACCACGGCATTCAGCTGTTCTTTTTTTGTTTCTATCAGCTCCAGTTTCTTTTCCAGCGCATCCCGTTGTGTCATCAGTACTTCGAAGTAGTCGGCCCTGGCTGATTTGAACAGGTCGTTCGAAATATTAATGGATCTTGTCAGCGCATCTACCTGTTTTGATTTCAGGCTATAGCTCTGTTCAAGATTGCTGATATTGGACAACTGGTTAGATACTTCAAAGTAAGCATTCAGGATAGTCCGCTCATAATTATACATGGCCTGCAACTGCCGGGCATTGGCGCTGTTGAACTCCGCTTTAATGGCGTTCCGGTTAATGAGCGGTCCTGCCAGGTCGCCGGCCAGCGAGTACAGCAGCGACTCGGGCATCTTAAACAGGTACGATGGCTTGAAGGCCTGGAATCCCAGTCCGGCTGAAATACCGAATGATGGATAGAATTCCGCACGGGCCACCTTTATATCCAGCTTTGCTGCAGCCAGGTCCAGTTCCGCCTTTTTAATGTCGGGGCGGTTAGCCATTAACTGGGAAGGAATACCCGTGTTTACCTGTGGAGGCAAAGCGTCCAGGAAATTACCTTTGTCGCGTGGGATCTCCTGCGGGTACCGGCCCAGCAGGAAGTTGATCCTGTTTTCTGTTTCCTTGATCTTCTGGCGGATATCAAATTCCAGGCTTTGCGAATTCAATACTTCTGCTTCAAATTTCTGCACGGCCAGTTCTGTTGCCCTGGTAGCTTCTTTCTGGATCTTTACAATTTCCAGCGCACTTTTTTGCAGATCGATATTTTGTTTTACGATCACCAGCTGGTTATCCAACGCCAGCAGCTCGTAATAGGAATTGGCTACTTCCGCTACCAGGTTGGTGAGCACAAAGTTTTTGCCTTCAATGGAAGACAGGTACCTGGCTACTGCTGCTTTTTTTGCGTTGTGCAGTTTTTTCCAGATATCAATTTCCCAGTTGGCATTAACGCCAATCACATAATCACCCAGCGGATCCGGCATTTCTTTACCGGGCGTGATTTCGGTTGAGGCATCACCGGCGCCCTGGCTGGTATATCTTCCTACTTTCTCCACACCGGCGCCGGCCCTGGCGGTAACCACCGGCAGCAATGCGGCATGCCTGGAACGGATATCATTTCTTGCAATTTCAATTTCCTGTAAGGTCACCATCAACTCCTGGTTATTCTTTACGGCGGTATCCAGCAAGCTTACCAGGTTGGGATCTGTAAAAAATTTCCGCCACTCGATGGTTGATATATTATTGGTGGAATCGCCGGTGTTGCCAAAAGACGTGGGCACCGTATTTCCTGCCGTGGGCATCACTGCCGGCACCTTGCAGCTGGCAATGACCAGGCAGGCGCTCAGCAGGCCAATGCCGCTATGTATCCTGAATTTATACATTGTGATCAATTTCTTCTGTTAAAGGATTCTCTTCTTCATCTTTCACCAGCGCATGCCCTTCTGCCAGCTTGCCAAATATGTAGTACAGCCCGGGAATGATCAATACCCCGAAAACGGTTCCGAAAAGCATACCGCCGGCAGCGGCAGTACCAATGGTACGGTTACCCAGCCGCCCAGGGCCGGTGGCTATCACCAATGGGATCAGCCCCGCAATGAAGGCGAAGGAAGTCATCAGGATAGGACGGAACCTCACCTTGGCGCCTTCCATGGCGGCTTTCAGCACGGTGGCTCCGGAGCTGTGTTTCTGCACGGCAAACTCTACGATCAGCACGGCGTTTTTACCCAGCAAGCCAATCAGCATTACCATGGCTACCTGCGCATAGATATTGTTTTCCAGTCCCAGTAATTTCAGCAGGAAGAACGCGCCGAAAATACCCGGCGGCAAGGAAAGGATCACCGCCAGCGGCAGGATAAAACTTTCATATTGCGCGGCAAGGATCAGGTATACGAAACCAAGACAGATCAGGAAAATGTAAATGGCCTGGTTACCCTGTGCCACCTCATCTTTCGAGATACCTGCCCAGTCGATCCCAAACCCTCTGGGTAAACTCTTCTGCGCTACTTCGCTGATCACTTTAATGGCTTCACCGCTACTGTAACCGGGAGCGGCGGACCCACTGATCTCCGATGCGTTGTACATGTTGTGCCGGGTGATTTCCGACAGCCCGTATACTTTTTCCATCTTCATAAAATCAGAGAACGGTACCATTTCATCATGATCATTTTTCACATACAGTTTAAGGATATCATCCGGCAGGGCCCTGTATTGCGGCGATGCCTGTACGATCACTTTATACTGCCGGTCAAATTTGATGAAGCTGATCTCGTAGTTACTTCCCACCAGGGTGGAGAGCGTGTTCATGGCATTATCGATGCTTACGCCTTTCTGCTGTGCCAGGTCATTATCGATCCTCAGCATATACTGCGGGAAGCTGGCGCTGTAAAAGGTAAATACCGACGACAGCTCCTTGCGTTTGCTCAGTTCTTTCACAAAATCCCTGCTCACTGTTTCCATCTTTTTATAGTCGCCCGATCCGGCTTTGTCGAGCAGGCGAAGCTCAAAACCGCCGGCAGCGCCATAACCCGGTACTGCTGGTGGCTGGAAGAACTCAATGGTGGCGCCGGTAATGTCTTTGGATTTTTCTTCCAGTTCATTGATGATCTCCTGCACAGAATGTTTCCTGTCTTCCCAGCTTTTCAGGTTAATCAAACAGGTACCTGAGTTGGAGCCTGTTCCTTCAGTAAGGATCTCATAACCTGCCAGGGAAGAAACGGATTGCACTCCTTCCACGCCTTCTGCCACTTTCTGCAGCTTTTCCGCGATCTGGTTGGTTCTTTCCAGCGAGGACCCCGGCGGCGTTTGGATAATGGCATAGAACATCCCCTGGTCTTCATTAGGAATGAAGCCCGAAGGAACTGTTTTGTTCATAAACCATATACCTGCGCAGAAAGCTACCAGCACGCCAAAAGTGACCGCCCTGCGGTTAACGATGGATCCTAATATTTTCTGGTACTTTCCGGAGGTCCGGTTAAAGGAGTTATTAAAGCCGGTCAGGAATTTATCCAGTACGTTTTGCTTTTTAGGTTGCCCGTGGGTATTCTTCAGGATCATGGCGCAAAGCGCTGGTGTAAGCGTAAGCGCTACCACGCCTGAAAGGATAATTGCAGTAGCCATGGTGATGGAAAACTGACGGTAGAAGATCCCTACAGGGCCGGACATGAAGGCCACCGGAACAAACACCGCCGCCATCAGGAAGGTAATGGCAATAATGGCCCCGGCAATTTCATGCATCGCTTTTTTGGTAGCCTTTAACGGGGAAAGATGTTCCTCTTCCATTTTGGCATGCACCGCTTCAATCACCACGATGGCATCATCTACCACCACACCAATGGCCAGTACCAATGCAAAGAGGGTGATGAGGTTCAGCGTAATGCCCAGGAACTGCATGAATACAAATGTTCCGATCAGCGATACCGGTACCGCCATGGCAGGAATGATGGTAGAGCGCCAGTCGCCCAGGAACAGGAACACCACTAAACCTACCAGCACAAAGGCTTCCACCAGGGTATGGATTACTTTCTCAATAGAAGCGTCGAGGAACTTGGATACGTCATAACTGATCTCATAATCCATTCCTTTAGGAAAGGAGTTGGCTTTGATCTCTTTCATCTTCGCCTTTACATCCTTAATTACCTGGCTGGCATTACTTCCATACGATTGTTTCAGTACAATGGCCGCAGAGGGTTTACCGTTCAGGTTGGAATAGATATCGTACATGGAGCTTCCGAACTCCACGTCTGCTACGTCTTTCAGACGGAGTATTTCACCGTTGGGACTGGAACGGAGGATCACGTTTTCGTATCCTTCCTTGTTGGTGAACCTTCCCGGGTATTTCAATACATATTCAAACGTCTGGGATCTTTTACCGGAGCTTTCGCCGGTTTTACCGGGAGATGCTTCCAGGCTTTGTTCTCCCAGCGCTTTCATCACTTCGTCGGCAGAGATCTTATACGCCAGCATACGGTCCGGTTTCAGCCAGATCCTCATGGCGTATTCACGGTTACCGAGGATATCGGCGAAACCAACGCCATCTACTCTTTTTAATTCCGATAAGATGTTGATGTCGGCGAAATTGAAAAGGAATTTCTGGTCGGTTTGCGGATCATCGCTGTAAAGGTTGATGTACATGAGCATGTTAGATTCCTCGCGGGTGATCTTAACACCTTCACGTACTACCAGTGGCGGCAGTTTGTTTACTACCGAAGCTACACGGTTTTGCACGTTTAACGATGCCTGGTTTGGATCGGTACCAAGATTGAAAACCACCTGCAGGGAGGCTTCACCGTCGTTACCGGCGTCGGAGGCAATGTATTTCATTCCGGGAACGCCGTTGATGGCTCTCTCCAGCGGGATGATCACTGATTTGATCATTAACTCGCCGTTGGCCCCGGGATATTCTGCCGTTACATTCACTTTTGGCGGCGAGATAGACGGAAACTGTGTTACGGGTAATTGTGAGATGGCCAGTATTCCGAGAAAGACGATAATAAGCGATATTACTATGGACAGAACCGGTCGCTGTATAAATTTATTAAGCATGGCACTAGGCTGGTTTGGACTTGAACGACTATTCCGCTTTTAATCGCAGATGGGAAATCACTTCGGCTGGTTTTTGGTAATCGTAATTGATTTTGTCATTGTCTTTTACCTTCTGTACACCTTCAAGTACTATTTTATCGGTTTCAGAAAGACCGTTTTCAACCACATACATATCAGGCATCTGGCCACGGATGGCGATGTTCCTGGATCTTACTTTGTTGTTGTTATCTACCACGAAAACATACAGTTTATCCTGTATTTCGTAGGTGGCTTTCTGGGGAATGACCAGCGCATTTTTAAGCGGGATAGTCATCAGTACCTTGCCTGTTTCCCCGTTTCTCAGCAGTTTATCCGGATTGGGGAACCTGGCCCTGAAAGCGATGTTTCCTGTTTCGTTGTTAAATTCACTTTCAATGGTTTCCACCTCGCCCTTGTACTGGAGCGGTTGATTGTTGGCCAGCAGCAGGCTTACTTTATTATCGCCCCGGCTTTTCGCATTGGTGGCATAGTCGAGGTACTCCGGTTCAGACACATTGAAGTAGGCGAACATCTGGCTGTTGTCTGAAAGGCTGGTCAGCAGCCCGCCTTCGTCAATAACGCTTCCCAGTTTGAACGGGATACGGTCGATAGTACCATCAAACGGCGCCCTGATTTCGGTGAACGACAGGTGCAGTTTTGCCAGGGCCATTTCAGCTTTTGCCTGGTCCAGCTTGGCTTGTGCCACTGCCTGTTCGTTTTTGGAAACGATGTTTTTGTCGACCAGGGTTTTGGTGTTCTGCAGTTCTATCTCGGCTGCTTTTACTTCCGCTTCTGCTTTCTGGAGCTCTGCCTCAAACATTTTCGGCATGATCCTGAACAGCAGCTGACCGGCTTTTACGAACTGGCCCTCATCCACATAAATGTTCTGGAGGTAGCCTCTTTCCTGTACCCTGATTTCGATGTTCCTTACAGATTTTATCTGTGAAACATACTCGTTGGTAAATGAAGTGTCAATCCTAGCCGGGCTGGTAACAGTAAATTTGCCGGCTTCTTCTTTTACTTCTTCTTTTGGTTTACAGCTTGTGTAGCACAGTACGGAAAACAAGCCCGCAAACATGACAATTCTGTTCATGATATTAAATGAATATTAAAGCAATGGTAAGCTCGTAAGGCAGGGATGCCTATGGACAATAAACGGAACCAGTTGCCGGGATGACGCCTGAAGGGTAATGCAGGATACACATCATCCTGCCAGGCACGCATGGTCATACTCCGGTAACTGATGCAGGTGAATGATCAAATCCTTAAAACGCTGTGTGTAATGTATATATCGGAAAGATAGCCCCGGAAGGGTGGAGGGGCTTTATGGCATTTATGGAGATAACTTAAATCGTCCGGACTGAGAAGCGCCCGGTAATAACTGGTAAGCAACCTGTATTTCCTGGCAAAAAAATCATTGGTATCTTCTTCATCTCTATCTTCACTGACCAGGCAATCTTCTTCCAGGTCAGGGCTGTTTACACTGGAATAATCCTGGTTGGTATCCAGGAATTTAATGTGATGATGGTGCTGAAGATTTTTAAGCGGTGAGTCAGGGTTGTTATGATGAGCTGCAGTAAAAGCATAGCCCTCCCCCCTGAGCAGGAGGAAACACAAATATGCGAAAAATACAGCTACTCTCATTCGGGGGCCAAAAGTAATAAAAGTTTGATATGAAATGAAAAAAAGCTGCTTCCGGCTTGTGAAGAAAGTGTTATTTTTTGAGTATGAGCGATTTTATTGTATATGGTGAAATAAAATAATGTATGTAAATGGAGACTTAATCGATACCAAAATCGCCTGTAAAAGACTTGCCAGGCAGGATGTCGTAGTAGTCGACCCCCAATTTATCTGCAGTAATGCCCATCACGATGATATATATTTCGTATTTACTTTTGATATTGGCGGTGTTTGTAAGCGTTCTGAAATTATGTGCGCATATAACGCTGGTGAACTGGCCGGCGGTAATGGATGCCCATTCATAATCCCGCCGCGGAGCAAACAGGCCGGTTTTTGTATTTGGCCGGGGAATCTCCAGCTGTAAATGATGTTCCAGGGCAGACCAGGTTGTATGATCCTGTGGGGAGAGATAGCCGGAGATGTTATCCGTAAATTGTATGCCGGGCCTTACCAGCGTACTGTTTTTAATATGCTGGAAGATGCGGTTTTTGAGATCTTCACTATTGTCCGTAATATCCAGGTGCTTTGCAATTACATCAGTCATATCCTGTACCGTAAAGATCGTTTCCGCTGCTGCATCGGGGATCGTGATACCGAAATATTTTTCAAACGTTACCAGCAGTTCTACGCTGTCCAGTCCCATAAACGGTGTTTGTATGGTAATTAATCGGGATTGTTCACCAGCTTCCGGTGTTTGCCGCCCCATGCGCTCAGTTGTTTGAAGATAGGGCCGAATTCCGCCGCCATTTCAGTGAGCTCATATTCCACCCGTGGAGGCACTTCCGCATATACGGTCCGTTTTACAAGACCATCTTGTTCCAGCGCCCGCAGCTGCAGAGTTAGCATGCGCTCGGTGATGTAGAAAAATTCTTTCTTCAGTTCACTGAACCGCATTTTTTTCTGTTCCAGTTTACTCAGGATCAGTATTTTCCATCTGCCCCCGATCTTGTTCACCGCGTAGGTAAGGTCGCATTCAATAATGATGGTTTCATTGCGGGAGTAGGTTGAGTTTTTCTTCCTGGTTGCCATTACTTACATGTTTGTTAGTACCGTACAATTGGTTGTATAACCTATAAAATTAGATGCTGCCCTTTACTTTTACAAAGAAATTTTCAGCGTGAATAACGCATCATTTTATTCATCATTATCAAGACAAAAAGTATGGATCTGTATCTGAAAGAAAAAACAGCAGTAGTAACAGGCGCCAGCCAGGGAATTGGCCGGGCCATTGTAAGGGAACTGGCCATTGAAGGTGTAAAGGTGTTGGCTGTTGCCAGAAATGGGGATTTGCTCAATAGTTTGAAAGCGGAGGTAGTGGCCGCAGGAGGAGTGGAGCCGGTAACGCTGATCCAGGATTTCGTGGCGCCGGACGGGCCACAGAAGATCGCAGCGGCAGCGTTAGCGGCGCTGGGTCATGTAGATATCCTGGTTAACAATGCGGGGCGTAGTCGCCCGGTGGAGGTAGTTGGACCGGAAGAGCCCTGGAAGGAATCCATGACCCTGGATTTTGAGCGCCACCGTCAACTCACGCAGGCATTACTGCCCCATTTTATGGAGCGGAAACAGGGCGTTATCCTGAACCTGACCAGTACTTATGAATTGCGGACCCTCAATGTTTCGGCAGTGGCCAAAGCGGCGGTAGTGGCCTGGTCTAAACAGCTGGCAGGGCAACTGGGGCGGTATGGTATCAGGGTCAACTGCCTGCAGCCCGGGCTTATTGATACCGAAAATATCCGTCCTTATTTCCCCGGCGATGAGCGCCGGAAGTTTGCGGAGCGTGAAATCCCGCTGGGCGATTTTGGCGAGCCGCAGGATATGGCCAATATGGCGGCATTCCTGGTATCGCCCCGTGCACGGTATGTTACCGGCACCGTTGCTACCGTTGACGGAGGGATGCGTTACCACCCGTTCTGAGTTTTATTCTTCATCAGGATCCCATGGACCCGGTGGGTCAGGAACTTCGATTTCCTCGGTAAACCATATGTGAATTATCTGTGTGTTGCCGATGAGATCGGGGTATTGCGAGCGAAGCAGCGGGAATAGTTCAGCATCCGCCTCATCACTTATATAGCAGGTATTAAATTCGTCTAATGAGATGTTGAGCTTACCTGCTATCTGCGCATGAGTAACGATCACATTGCTTTCTGCTGCTCTTTTTTTCAGGAACTGTATGGTACCGCGAAAGGTTTCTTCCCGGCCTTCTGCTGCTTTTTCTATCATGGAGGTAATTTCAAGTGCTTAAAGCTATTTAATTTTTGTGATCATCTCTTTACTATCTTTATCTGATTCATCAGATAAATACTATGAGCTCAGTTAAACAAATATCAAAGCATTTCAGGGATGTTCACTTTGGAGGGAACTGGACCAGTGTAAACCTGAAAGATACATTGGCGGATGTAGACTGGAAGCAGGCCACCACAAAGGTACAGGACCTGAACACGATCGCTGTTCTTGTTTTTCATATCAACTACTATGTAGGCGCTATCTTAAATGTGTTGCGGGGCAATCCTTTAGATGCACATGATAAATACAGCTTTGACCTGGCGCCGATTTCTTCTGAAGAAGAGTGGCGGCAGTTAGTGGCCAAAAGTTTTGCAGAGGTAGAACAACTCGCTGCGGCCATTGATGAACTGGATGATGCCATATTACACCAGGATTTCGCAGATCCCAGATACGGAAGCTATTACCGTAACCTGCTCGGTGTTATTGAGCATACACATTATCACCTGGGACAGATTTCCCTGATAAAAAAAATGACCCGGTTGAAATCATAGAATGGAAGCAATCATCAGTAAAAACATCACCATCAACGCCCCGGTGGCAGAGGTATGGAACACGGTTACAGATCCAGCTTTGATGACAACATGGATGGGCGGGCCTGAACTGCAGCTGGATGTACAAACCACCTGGGAAGTAGGATCTCCGGTTGTGATCAGTGGGTTTCATCATACCAGGTTTGAGAATAAAGGCATTGTATTGGAGTACTCACCGGGGCAGGTAGTTAGTTATAACTTTTTAAGTTCCATATCGGGGTTACCCGATACTCCAGAGAACCATTCCATTATCCGGTTTGTGTTTGAGCCGCAGGGCCAACAAACATTATTGTCATTAACGGTCACTAATTTTCCTACAGCAACTATCTATCATCATCTTAATTTCTATTGGAATACTACGATAGTAATGATCAGGAAAATGATAGAGGGTTGATGCGGAGCAGGCTTTCCCGTGAAAGGTTTTTTCCTGCATTCCGAACCTTAGACATGGGGATCAAACCTTTATTTCAACATCAGCTGGTTTCCCGACCAGCTTTTTTTATCTGTCAGATATAAAATCTCTATTATCTCACAATCAATGTATTAGAAAAGTATAATTGCTTTTCTACCTTAATGTTGCGCGCTTATTTTTCAAAGAATTATTTTGCGCAACCGATTAGTTGCTTATATTTGCAACTGAACGGTTGCGTAAATAAAACCAGAAGAAATGAGAAGGGATGTTTTCCAGGCGATTGCCGACCCAACCCGGAGGGCTATTATATTGCTGATTGCATCGCAGGCAATGACGCCAAATGCAATTGCTGAGCATTTTGATATTACCCGGCAGGCGGTGTCCAAGCATCTGAAAATATTAACGGAATGCCAGTTGGTAAAACAGGAACAAGCAGGCCGGGAAATTTTTTACCAGTTGGATGGCGCTAAAATACAGGAGATCGATAAATGGCTGGAGGAGTTCAAAAAAATATGGGAGAGTCGTTTTAATGAACTTGACAAAGTACTGTTAACACTTAAAAACAATAAGCTATGAGTAAGCACTTAGCGTTTGATTTTTCCGTAAACAAGGAAAACAAAACCATCACCGTAAAAAGAGAATTTGCAGCGTCACTTCCTTTGGTATGGGACGCCTATACGAAAAGTGAAATCCTGGATCAATGGTGGGCCCCAAAGCCCTGGAAGGCCAGAACAAAAACGATGGACTTCAGGGAAGGTGGCCGTTGGCATTATGCTATGGTAGGGCCGGAAGGAGAACAACACTGGGCGGCGGCGGATTACAGCGGCATCCAGGATCAAAAGAAATTTATAGCCCTGGATACTTTTACGGATGAGGCGGGAACTTTAAAAACAGGCCCGGAATCAAAGTGGGAGGTAACTTTTACAAGTGAAGGAGCCGTAACACTAGTGGAAGTGCATATCACTTTTCCCGACCTGTCTGACCTGGAATCACATATAAAGATGGGCTTCAAAGAAGGTTTTACAATGGCATTGGGCAACCTGGACGAATTGCTTCCAACATTGAAAAAATAGGACAACCATCTTTACCTTTTGTTGTTATACAACAAATAAAAATGAAATGTATCTTTATGGGTAAATAAACGCTATGAAAAACAAAATTCTATTTGTAGTAAGTCTCCTGTTCGGACTTATGTTCATTAATGCCGGGTTGAATAAGTTCTTCAACTACATGCCGGTGCCAAAGGATATGCCTGAAAGTTTAGTAAAGTTAATGACCGCCTTTATGCAGATAAGCTGGCTGATGCCGCTTGTAGGAGCTGTTGAAGTCATAGGGGGAGTGCTTTTCATTACTAACAAATACAGGGCACTTGGCGCTATCATTATTCTCCCGGTAATGGTGGGCGTAATTTTAACCAATCTTATTTATTCGCCGTCGGGGTTACCTATAGCGCTTCCGCTGCTGATCATTAATATCTGGGTAATTATCGAAAACCGGAAAAAGTATCTTCCAATGGTAAGTTAAACCAGGCTCACCTGATAAATAAAAAGCCTTCAGATCACAGGATCTGAAGGCTTTTTGTTAAGCATACTATCAACGTTATATTTTTACGATCTCCACCCTGCGGTTTTTCGCTTTACCTTCTTCACTGTTATTATCGGCGATGGGCTTATCAGCGCCAAGGCCTTTTGCCTGGATCCTTGCAGCATCAATGTCTTTGGCGGTTAACGCGGCTTTTACGGCATTTGCTCTTTCTTCCGAGAGCTTTTTGTTGTGGGCTGCATCGCCGCTATTATCAGTATGGCCTTCAATAGCTACTTTCAGACCAGCATTAGCGGCCAGTAGTTTTTGTATTTCATCGATGGCCGGCTGGGATTCAGGTTTGATAGTAGCCTTATCAGTATCGAAGTTGATATATAAGGCAATATGCCCTTTAGTGTCGAGCTCATTTTTTATTTCCTCCGCTTTGATAAGAGAGGCAGTAGCTTTAAAAGGTTTTGTTTCCAGGATCATCCAACCGGCGGAAGAACCATCATCTGTTGGTGTAAGCTGTATCCAGATGTTCCTGTCGGCACGACGCACCAGGTAAGTAGTGGTAACGGCGTTTCCGATGAAACCATAACCGTCCATATATTTCAGCTTATTGTTTTGCGGAATGGCATAAGCGGAATCCCCGGGTACTTTTACTTCAGATACTTTTACCCCGCCAACTCCCTTGATCACTTCTTCCAGGTTCCTGGCCAGTTCCAGGTCGCTGTATGATTTCCCTTCTTTGGCAGAGATCCTGTTATAAAAGATTTTCCCTTCCGGTCTTTCGAAATGATCCTTTACCCAGTAAAGCGCCACATCAAAATCCGTTATCTTATTATTTGAGTAATTCTTATAGCCCTCCGGCAGGTTGAAATAAGGAAACGCTCCCAGTGGTTTATCCGATACGGGAATGGCGTTGATGTCAAATGCTGCGCCTGCAACAGGTGCGACTGCCGGCGCAGGTTCTGGCGCAGCGTTGTTGGCCTGGGGTACAGCGGTACTGTCTTCAGTATGTTGTTTTTTGGAGGAATTGCAGGCGAAAAGTACGGTGGCACTTACTGCAATCGTTAAACTTTTGAGGCGCATATATAGGCTTATATTTTATATGTCAAACATAGTGATTAGCGGAGATACCGCCAAAATAAAGTCATTCAGTTACTTTTTGGTTACCGGTTATCCCGGGATGTTCAGCGGATCAATAATACTAAAGCCATTGTTACCAAAGCTCATGAATTTCCCATTCTCCAATCCTTTTAACCGGCCGCTGAAAGCGCCAGCCTTTTTTACATCGTTTCCTTTCATATCCCAGAGGAAGAAATTCTCCTTGTTTTTATAAGTGCTGTGCAGTATCACCTGGCCGGCGTTGTAACTCATTACATGCGCGCCCTGGAATTCGATGGGCGTTTCATGCCGTTCCCAGGTAAAGGTGTTAAGGTTTAAAGCTATCATCGGAAAATCTGCATAGGGGTAAAACAGTACCGTATTCGCGTTCATTTTACAGGCGCAGTAGCAATCAGCAATAAGCCAGTTGGCATTGGAATTAAAGCCATACAGCATTTGCCCCTGGAAATTAAAAACGGCGAGCCCCTCCGTATTGGGCCCTTCGTCGCCAAAAACGCCTTCATCAAAATAAGTGCATACAATTTTGTCTTCAAAAACAAGCACATCTTCAATACTATTCCCCGCAAAGAATGATTGCCGGAGGATGCCTTCATTGTTGTATATCCGTATGTTAATGGTTCGTTTGGTTTCCAGCGACACTACCAGGAATAAGCTGCTGTTGAGCTGCCGGATCATGATAAATCTGTGGTCCATCGGTAACTGCACCCGGAACAAAGGCGTGATCACCTCGTGCCGGTCGGTAATAGCGATATAATTGCCGTTGTTGTCCGTGTCAATATCCAGTAGTTTTGCATCCGTGTCAATGGTGAATACCTGTTCCGTCATTGTAAATATTTATTTGCCACCCGGGCAGAGGTTAACAAAAGAAACACCCTTAATTCGCATCCTTCCTTTTGTGGTAAGCTTTGAGGGCTTCATTTAATAAATTTTTCAAGGCAGGTTGCTGTATATCTTTTGCAGAACTGATCACCACAAATCTATGCACTTTACCTGATCCGGTGAGCAGGTGTGCCGGATCGGGCAACTCAGTGCCTTTATAAAAGCCCAGCTTCACGCCTTGTTTAGACAGCATGATGGTACAGATCAGTTCTTTATAACCGGGTCCGTAACCATAGCCTACGATATTTGCCGTATTGTCCGGCAGTTCGGAAATGTTGTCAAGATGTTGCAGCAGAAAATCCCGGAGCTGGAAGGCCAGCGCAGATGTGGTTTCATCATAACTGCGAAGGATTTTTTCCACGGCGGTATGCTTCGCCGGTGATTGAACAGGCTTCATGGTAAAGTTGTTTGATCCCCGTTGCAAATGTGGGGATTAAATCCGGGAGTACAAGGGTTAATTTTTGATGCGGGTGTAGGTGGAACTGCCTTCATCCGTTATTATCCTGCCATCATTAGTATATGGATAACCGGCCAAGGTGAATGTATCGTTCACGATATCGTATCAGCGGGCCCTTTCATAGGTCAGCAAAGTAACGCCTGAGGTAAAACCTTTTGCATCCAGTAATTTGAGCCGGTGTTTTTCCCGGATATTTTCAAACAGTGGTTTACCCCGGCCCAGTATCACC
>NZ_DATCRD010000368.1:0-9488 GCF_036569185.1 Chitinophaga sp. | reverse complement strand
CACCAGTTTGATGAACTTCAGGGTAGTGCCGTTGAACACTTCCAATAACTCACGTATCCTGCCCAGGTCTGTTTTATGATAGCACCTGATCTCCAGCCCCTGTACATGCAGGTCGAACAGCTCCCTAAAAAAATCCCCGGTATAATTGATCTCTTCATTAAACTCAATAATCACATTCGTAATATCGGAGTACCGGTCCCAGCTGAGGTCCAGCGGTGTTAGCTCCGGCAACAGCCGGCTATCCTTAAAGCCCAGTTCCTTACTGAGCAGGAAACTGATGTAGCCGGTAATGGCCCCGCGGTTATCTTCCCCGTAATGCGCAATACATTCTTCTATGGAATGCTGTTGCAGGAAAAGGAGCACATCGGCAGTATCGTTTGGGATATGATAAAATCTGCGCATCTGCAGATCGCATAGCAGCGACATGCGGGCTCCTTTTACAAGCTGGCAGTTTGCGTATAAATTAAAATATTCCATGATCAGAATTTGGAAATCACTTTATAAAAATTAAAGAGCTCGTATCCTCCGGACTTTATTTTCGGGGCTTTTTCAAATTTGAGGATAGGCATGTTTTGCTGCCCGTTGTTCTTCTCCAGGAAATACAGTGATAAGGGCAACCCTTTCTTCTCTTTCAGGTTACTGGTAAATTTCTTTTTCATGGGAGATACTTTTACTGAGCAGTTGTGCTACTTTCTTTTCCAGGTAATAGTTGCAGGGATAAGATACCATACCGAACTGGCCTTCAGGGTTAATTTCAAGGAAGTAATAATTTCCCTGCATATCCACCATCAGGTCAATGGAACCTGTGCGGAAACAAAGCGCTTTCATCAGCTGATCCAATTGGGATTCCAGGCTGGCCGGCAGTTGATAGGGCACTGTTCTGTTGGGCCGCTGGTTGTCGTAGTTCCGGAAATCATCTTTTGTTTTCCGGTTATTTTGCGAGAAGATGGCCATGGAGTGGCATTTACCATCCAGGTAAAAAGTCCGGATCTCAAACTTCTTGGTGATCTTCTCCTGTACCAGTGAAGGGAAAAATTTTTCGGGAACCTGATGCAGGCTGGTTTGGTTAATGGTTTTGGTGAGCATCTTGTATTGCCCGCCTGCAGTATCTTCCAAAAAAATACATTCACTCAGGGGCTTTACAATTATTTCAGGATAGCTTTCCAGCAATTGTGCAATGGCGGCTCTGGTGGTTACCACTTCTGTAAAAGGGGTATTGATCCCGCATTTGCGGGCGAGGGCCAATACATGCAACTTGTTCAGGCTATCTTCTGTAATGGGGTCATTCAACCATTTTTGCCGGTCAATGGTGTAAAACAGTAATGAATGAAGGCCGTTAAATTCATCTATGAGGAAGCGTTTCAGTGTATATTGTGTGTGGAAGTCGGCTTGCTTAAGACTGTATTCCACCGGGAAGCTGCTGATCTTTCTCCGGTACCACACTACCGCTACCTCCTCGTTCCCGGGCAAATCGTCCAGGCGTTGCATATCGAATAAGTCTTCCCCATTCATCCGCAGGTAGGGTATGCCAAGGTGGCTGAGCCACTGGCACACGTGATCGGTAGTGCCTTCCAGGTGCGACTGACTTAATATGAGGATCTGTTGAGACATGGTATTCGGTTAATTACTGGTAGTAAGGACTGCCGGTGATTGCCGGCAGTCCTGTGTTTCCGGTCCTAATGGCGGAAGGAGCTATTTTTTAGGGTCTGGCTTGTGATCGCACAGGTAAACATCCGGACCTGAAAAGTGGGTCGGTGAGTGAACAGTGGTGCCTGCAGCCTCGCCTGCCTCAAGGGAGAAATCAGCCTGCATAGCCATGAGGCCACCTTTAATTGCTTCCAGGGATTCAACTTTCTTTGCGTTCAGTTTTTTCAACTTGTCCATAGTGTTTAATTTTTTTGTGGTTTACGTTAGGGGTTACTTTTTAGGATCATTCCGGGTGTCTGTTACCCAATGCTGTCCATTCCAGGAAGCATAGTTTTCGGTGGTTCTTTCCTGGTCTTCAAGCGAGAAGTCAGCATTCAATGCTAACCTGCCGCCTTTCACAGTTTCCGGGGATGTTACCTTTTTGGCAACCAATTTTTCTAACTGTTTCATGTGATTAAATTTTAAATCTGGTCTAAAATTAGGCGGCAGGGGCAACTCCTCCATGTGCGGATGTATATTTGAATGGTTGCGGTTTATATTCGCGGCAATTGGGGGAATATTTGCGGAAAAGAGATGCGCTACGGTTTCCCGTAAAGCCCGTCCCTTCGTCATGGTTACTTTTGATCTACACATTCAACCACAATACCATGACTATCAACTTGCAAAAAATCACCCTGGAAAAGAAAGGCGATACCCATGTCATCGATCTTTCCAAAAACACAGGCAGCATTACACAGGAAATCAATATCAACCTGAACTGGTCTAAAGGCGCAAAAAAAAGCCTGTTCGGCAGCATGTTCAATAACGACATCGACCTGGACCTCGGTTGTTTCTATGAATTGAACAACGGGGAAAGAAATGTGATCGACGGCTTACAGTTTTCCCAGGGCCAGGGCGGCCCCAGGAACAGGCTCACCAGGCAGGGACAGTATACCGGTAGACCCTGGGTATGGCATACCGGCGATGACAGGGGGGCTGCAGCCGGATCAGGCGAAAATATTATTGTTAACCCACTGGGCCTGCACGATCTGAAGCGTATGGTCATTTACTGTTTTATTTATGATGGCGCCGCAAGATGGCAGGAAACCAATGCCGTTGTTACGGTGAAAGTGCCCGGAAGCCCTGAAATAGAAGTACAGATGGGAAACCAGGCTAACCTCAATAAATTCTGCGCCATAGCAGAAATACTTTTTACCGCTGATTCTATTGGCGTAAGAAAACTGGTGACCTTCCACACGTCCCACGGTCATTGCGACACCGCGTACAACTGGGGACTGCAATGGACTTCCGGCTCCAAATAAACAATATCGCTACCTCTCCGCTCCCCCATTCTAACAATTACCATTCAAACAAAAATCAGAAAAGTCATGTCAATTACCCTGATCAAAGGACAAAGAGAAAATATCCAGGCGCCAAAATTCACTATCGGCCTGGGTTGGGATACCAATACTTCCGCCACCGGAAGCGCTTATGACCTGGATGCATCCGCGTTTATCCTGGGTGAAAATAAAAAGCTGCTGTCCGACCAGCATTTTGTTTTCTATAATAACCTGAAATCCCCGGATGACGCAGTAGTGCACACCGGCGATAAC
This sequence comes from Chitinophaga sp., assembly GCF_036569185.1. Classification (GTDB taxonomy): domain Bacteria; phylum Bacteroidota; class Bacteroidia; order Chitinophagales; family Chitinophagaceae; genus Chitinophaga. The sequence continues at coordinate 6,249 of NZ_DATCRD010000368.1, read as the reverse complement.
CTCACCGGGAACGGGGATGGAGACGACGAACAGATCCTTGTAGACCTTTCCCGCATCGACGCAGGCGCCAATGAAATATGCATCGTCATCACCATCCATGATGCCGCCACCCGCAGCCAGAACTTCGGGCAGATACGCAATTCATTCATCCGCATCTTCGACACCCACACCAACCAGGAGCTGCTTAAGTATGAACTGGAGGAAGATTTTTCCGTTGAAACAGCCGTTGAATTTGGCAGGATCTACAAAAAGAACGGGGAATGGAAGTTTGAAGCAGTTGGCGCCGGCATGAAAGGCGGACTGCAGGATTATTTAAACAGATTCAATTAACACCCTCCCGCAAAGAAAATAACACCCTGATAAAAAACACTCCCGGAAAATGAGAAGACTACCCGTATATCTATTGTTAGACACCTCCGGCTCCATGACCGGCGAGCCTATTGAAGCCGTTAAGAATGGCGTGCAGATGATGATCCATTCCCTGCGCCAGAACCCGCAGGCCATTGAAACCGCCTATGTAAGCATCATCACATTTGATTCCGATGCAAAACAGGTGGTCCCGCTTACAGACCTGGCTTCCTTCCAGATGGTGAACATCAAAGCCTCCGGCTTAACCTCCATGGGAGCAGCGCTTTACCTGCTGGCGGATAAGCTGCAGACAGAAGTAGCCAAAACAACACCGGAACAGAAGGGCGACTGGAAACCGATGGTATTCATTATGACCGATGGGGTTCCTACCGACAACTGGCAGGCCGGCTTTAATAAGCTCAAGTCTGTAAACAAGGGACTGGTGGTAGGCTGCGCTGCAGGTCATGGCGCAGATGATACCGTGCTAAAAAAAATAACCAGCTCGGTGGTGCGATTGGCCAATGCTGATGCAGAAAGTATTTCCAAATTCTTTCAATGGGTAACGGCTTCCGTATCCACCTCCTCCACCAAAGTAGAAGAATCAGGAAAAGAAGTCACCGGCCTGGAACAGCTCCCTCCTCCCCCTTCAGAATTAGTAGTAATCGCTTAGCCATGAACAGAAGACTTTTAGCCTACTTCCTCCTGGATACTTCCGGATCAATGCAGGGCGAGCCTATACAGGCGCTGAACAATGGCTTCAATGGCCTTATCAGTATGCTGAGGGCCGATCCGCAGGCAATGGACTCCCTGCACATCAGCGTTATTACTTTTGATAAGGAAGTGAAAAACATTGTTCCGCTTACAGACCTGGCCAGTTTCCAGCCGGTGGAAATAAAATGCCCGGAAAGCGGTCCAACCCATACCGGCGCAGCCCTGGAAATGCTATGCAGCCTTGCAGGCACAGAGCTGGTTAAAGGCTCTTCCGACAGGAAAGGCGACTGGAAGCCATTGCTGTTTGTATTTACCGATGGAAAACCTTCCGACTTACAACAATACCGCGCTGCTATTCCCAGGGTAAAAGCCCTCGACTTCGGCGTTATTGTTGGCTGTGCCGCAGGCCCTAAAGCAGAGGTTAGTTTTCTGAAAGAACTTACTGACGAAGTAGCAAAACTGGATACCACAGACGTGAATACGTTAACCACTTTCTTTAAGTGGGTGAGCTCTTCTATTGAAATGAACGGTAAGTCGCAGGGCACAGGAGAACATATGGCGCTGCCCCCTCCACCCGGTGAATTAATTATTGTAGTGTAAACCAACAGTACATCAGGATGATAGTGGAAACATTTTTAAAACAGTTGCTGAGCGAATCCAACATCGCACCCGATAAATTTTCCGACAGCACGGTAGCCAGGCTAACGCATAATGCAAAGATCAATGAGCTGGCGAAATCCATTACTGCAGCCAGGAAACTGGCGCTAACCATTTTTCATATGTATAAAGAAACGGAAGAATTTAAAGACAGCCAGGTAATCCTGCCGAATGCCGTTTCCCGGAAATATTACGAATACCGGTTTGATCTTTCCCTGTTCCCCAATATCAGCATCAGGGAGATCAAAAACCTGGATAAGACAGGTTTAACATTCGATGCGGCATCAGCAATGATCTGCGGCATACCAACAGCGGCGCTCAGTATAGATCTGCAGGTGTTATTCACCAGCAGCCAGGAAAATAATGAAGTAGAAGATATCAAGGTGATTCCTTTCATTGTGAATGCTGATCCAAAAGATCTATGGCTGAATAAGCCCAGTAACAGGAATGACCTGTTTGCCAAAGAAGACAGCGACAAGTATGCAGGCTCCTTCCTGGACAAGCGCATTGTAGTGGCTTCCCAGCGCGGCAGGTCCCATGCGCATGAAGGCACTTTCCGGGATGATCATTTCTGCGTCCGTAAATTACCACTGGAATGGGAAATCATTGCGGTGGCAGATGGAGCCGGTTCCGCAAAGTTTTCCCGGCAGGGCTCAAAGATCGCAACGGAATATATTGCAGAGAGCTTTAATGATGAATTATTATTGAAAGAACTGGGTGACCAATGTGTTCATTTCTTCTGCCCTGAAACCATTGCCACGCCAGGGAACAATCCCGAAACAGGCCCATCTCCCGATGATCTCACCATAAAAATCAAATCATCCATTATCAATATCCTTTACAAAAATGTAAGAAGTCTTCATACTGCGCTTGCAGATTTTGCCGGGAAAGAAGAAATCCAGCTGAAGGATCTTAACACCACATTGATTTTTGCCCTGGTAAAAAAATTCAACTTTGGTTATGTGGTGCTGACATTTGGTGTAGGAGATTGTCCTGTTAATATTATTACTGAAAATCCCCGTGATATCAGGTTGCTCAACATGCTGGACATCGGCGATTTTGGAGGGGGAACCCGGTTTGTGACCATGCCCGAAATTTTTAGTCACAGCAATATGGCAAGCCGTTTCGGGATCAATAAATTTGAGCATTTCTCGAAACTGATCCTGATGACAGACGGTATCTACGACCCCAAATTTGTGACGGAGAACAAGCTGGAAGACAAAGACGCATGGGCAAATTTCCTGGAGGACCTTAACGGGCAAAATGAAGATGGGCTCAAAGTAGATTTCCTGCAGGAGGAAGGTATCCAGGATCAGTTGCTGTTGTGGCTGAACTTCTGGAGCAAGGGTAATCATGACGACAGAACACTGGCCATAATTTATTAAAGCTATGCATACAGTAAAGGTTACATCTATCATAGATCCGGCAAAATCCTATGAATACATCGATGATGGGAATCCAAAGCAGGGCGGCGTTAAAGACGTTTACTTTGCGCCGGACAAAAAGTATGTGGTGGCTTTCTTCAGGGCCCCGCTGGACTTCAATCAGAAGGACAGGATAAAAAGGATCGTCACACTTTATCTCGACAATATCAAAAAAGGTAATGCGGCAGATTATTTCCTGCAGGACATTTACCGCTGGCCTTATGACGCCGTGGAGCGTGACGGAAAAACCGGTGTGATAGTACCCATTTATGACGCCAGGTTTTTCTTCTCCAAAGGTTATGGCGCCAACAACAGCATTAAGGGTGGAGAAAAGGTGGGAAAATGGTTTACAGCGCCTTCGTTCAGGAACAACCAATACCCTTTGTCGCTCGACAAATCCGAATTAGGGGATTGGCTCAGTTACTTCCAGATTGCCATCAGCATCTGCCGGGGCGTTAAAAAAATGCACCAGATGGGGCTGGCGCACTCCGACCTGTCGTACAACAATGTGCTGGTAGATCCTGTTACAAAGTCAGCCAACATTATTGATCTCGATGGCCTCGTGGTGCCCGGCCTCTTCCCGCCTGAAGTGATTGGCACTGCTGATTTTATTGCACCTGAAGTGCTGAAAACCAAACATCTCCAACTCAGCGATCCGGGGCGCATTCTGCCTAATCAGCGGACAGACCTGCATGCACTGGCCGTACTTATTTATATGTATTTACTGAGAAGACATCCCTTGCGCGGCGGTAAAATATGGGACCTGGATGCAGAAAAAGATGAGCTGATGGCGATGGGAGAAAAAGCACTGTTTGTAGAACATCCTACCGATCCTACCAACAGGGTAAGAACAGACCAGCTGCGCAAATGGGATGCCTTTTGGGGCAACCCGGATAAAATACCTTATACCATTACGGGGCCTTACCTGTCGGACCTGTTCAGGAGAGCGTTTATTGACGGGTTGCACAATCCTATGCTGCGGCCAATTGCCAATGAATGGGAAACCGCATTACTCAAAACAGTGGATCTGGTGCAGCCCTGCAGTAACCCCTCATGTGATGAAAAGTCGTACATTTTTGACAATACAGCCAAACCTGCCTGCCCGTTTTGCGGTACCCCGCACAAGGGAACATTGCCTGTGATTGACCTCTACTACAAATTCAAAAATGATGTGTGGAAACCGGAGGGGCATCGCCTCATGGTATACCACAATCAATACCTGTTCAAGTGGCATGTTTCCAGGAAAATTATCCGGAATGAAAGCCTGGTAGCCGAAGATAAAAAGCCGGTGGGCTACTTCTCCTTTTACCAGGATAAATGGGTGCTGGTGAATCAAAGCCTGGATGGTATGAAAGACCTGACTGCGCAAAAGGAAATACCCCGCAATGGCATGGTAGAGCTGAGCAATGGTAAAAGAATTCTCCTCTCCAATGAAGAGGGAGGCCGGCTCCTGTATGTCACTATAGCAAATTAATGATCAACAGGTGGCGCTGAAGCGCCGCCTGTTGATCATTAAGCGTCAACATCACCCGTTACAACTTCTCCTGCCCTCTTGTAGCTGGCTACAATAACCCCTTTTGTGGTTACCTGGGTTCCGGTTAATGTAAATGCTGCCGGGATCACGCCGTTTTCAAACAGCTTCTTTCCTTCGCCAAGAATCAAGGGGTAAATTTTGAGCCGGAGCTCATCCACCAGGTCGTGCTTAAGCAACAGTTGAATGAGCTTAGCACTGCCCCAAACCTGGATGTCGCCACCTTCTGAATTTTTGAGTTCCTGGATATCTTCCGGGCTTTTAAGGAAAATGGTATTTTTCCAGTCTGATTTTTCCCTCGTCTGCGACAGAACATATTTATTGCCGTCATTGATGCCTGGCCAGAAGGCAGCATGCCGGGGCCAGTAGGATTCAAAAATCTCAAAAGTTTTTCTGCCTAAAATATAATCTGCCGGTTTCAGCTCTTCTTTCATGATCTCGCCAAAAAGCTCATCACCATAGGGGGCCGTCCAGCCGCCATATTTGAAACCGCCAGAGGTATCTTCCCCGGGGCCACCGGGCGCCTGCATAACACCATCCAGTGTAATCATCGATAAAACAGTTATCTTTCTCATTTTATTTACTTTTTATAGTTATTTCAAAAAATTATCCAGGTAATTCAGAATGGTCGTAGTCTGCATCATCAGGGTAACATGACTCTGCGAAGGAACAATGGCCAGCTGCGATTTTGGCATTGCCCCCATATCAGCTGCCACCGCACCACCAAGTAACTGGTATGTTTTTATCAGCTCTATTTTGTCCAGCCCGTCATTGTCGCCGGATATGATTAATACAGGCGCAGTTATTTTCGAAATATTGGCGTCGCCAAAATCGAATGGCTCTTTAGCGCGTGCAATCATCTGTTCGAGGAACTTTGTCCATTTTGTTTTATCAGGCGCCACGGCGTCATAGGCAGCTTTCATAGGCGTGTTTGTAAAAAATTCAGGCTTCATTCCTTTAAACGCATTGTTTACTACCGGCAGCCAGCCGCTGGATTTGTAAGTAGCAGAAATGATTACCAGGTTTCTTAACCGTTTAGGGCTCTGTATAGCAAATTTGTAAGCCACTGCGCCCCCAAAACTATACCCCGCCACATCTGCACTGTCTATTTTCAGGTAATCCATTACACCTTCCACATCTTTGGCCAGAGTAGCATGGGATAATTCTCTATCTGAATACGCTGTATGCCCATGCCCCTGCAGTTCAATGGCAATCACCTTCCTGTTTTTTGCCAGCTCCGGGATCAATTGGCCCCAGTTCGTATTAATGGTCATAAACGCACCATGCAGTAAAATAAGAGGCCTTCCCTCTCCATATACTTCATAATACACCTTAATGCCATTCACTGGTGCGTAGCCACTGGCAGATGGTTTGATTTGTCCGTTTGATAAAGATGTTTCCAACATAATGATTGCAATTAGCAGCATTGATTTAAGAAGATGAGAGGCTTTGAGTAAATTTTTCATATCGCTGTTTGAGTTTTAGTTTGAATTTTATTGACAACACAAAGATGAAATTCATTTCAGAATCAGACCCGGTGCGAAAACGACAACATGAGGGATGAATTGCGACAAAATT
>NZ_DATCRD010000367.1:0-9247 GCF_036569185.1 Chitinophaga sp. | reverse complement strand
TCGCTGCCACCGGAAGCGGATAAAGTATGCTGCTGGATAGGCGCTGTTCTGAAAAGGGCATCCTGCCAGTCGGTGTTGGTAAGACCAGCATCTCCCGCCAGATAAGGCAATATTTCAGGCGCTATCTGGAAATTGGAATTTCCCCTTGTAGCGTTATTATCAGTAATGCTGCCGGAAGGATTGAAATCCAGGTAAGCATTGTTTTTTGCATCAAAGCTGAATTTGGCCCACTGGTAGGCATCCATCAGCTTTATCTTTTTGCTCACCTGCTGAAAACCTGCGTACATGTTATATCCAAAGGAAGGCGGACCGGTGGTTTTCCCTTTCTTCGTGGTGATCAGTACCACCCCATTGGAGGCACGGGAACCATAAATAGCGGCGGATGATGCATCTTTTAGAATGTCTATGGAAGCAATATCGTCGCTGTTTAAAGTGCTGAGCGGATCAGGGGATTTCTGGAAAGATGCCTGCCCGGTGATGTTCACCATATCCGTAGCTCCCTGTAAATTCTTCAGGTCGTTCGACAATGGGATTCCATCTACCACATACAGTGGGTCAATGCCTGCGGAAATTGAGTTCAAACCACGGATACGCACGCTGATACTGCCTCCCGGCGCGCCGGTGTTCTGCAGCACTTGTACGCCCGGCACCTTACCGGCAATAGCCTGTTCAAAACTCGTTACGGGCTGGTCTTTCAGATCAGCCGCCCGTACGGAAGCAACGGCGCCGGTGATCTCCCTGCGGCGTTGCACGCCATAACCTACTACCACTACCTGGTTAAGGGAGGAACTGGATTCTTTCAGCACAACAGCCAGGGGCTGATGCTCCTGTAAAGTAATGCCGTCCAGTTGCGCAGGCTCATAGCCGATAGACGTGAACCGGAAACTGTAAACAGCTCCTGCCACCAGGCCGGGGAAATGGAAGGTACCGCCCGCATTTGTTTGTGTAGATACGGTGGCGCCCGACGTTTCATTCTTCGCGGTCACAGAAACCCCCGGTAGTCCTTCGTGCTTCTCATTCTGCACGCTACCGGTAACGCCCGTACGCTTTTCCTGCGCCTGCAGGTATAAAGGGCTGAATAACAGGAGAAGTAACAAAACGCTTCTCCATTTTTCTTTTAAAGAACGGATGTAAAAAGAGTCCATAGGTGCTTTTTGGAGCCCTCTGCAGGTTGTTGCCATGCCTGCAACAGCGCAGGCAACATATGCCTGCCTGTTTCCAAGGGCCGTGTGATAAAACAATTACAACTGATTGGTTGATGACGCGATACTAGATTTTCAGTTTACAGTATTAAAAGTAACAACAAGTTTTTAGTCCACCAAATCAATAGACTAATATACTGTAAGATATTTTACGGTAGATAAATTTATCCTGAAGGAACCCCTTCCTCCGGTTAGTGCCATGGAAGCCATTGTCCGGAAATGGACACTTTCACCGGAAAGCGGACAATCTATGTTAGTTTTTATTACATTAATAATTGATAACCAATAAAAGGAAGACTGGCATTCTCTTAGCGCCGGGAACAACCACAACACGATGATATGTTAGGCAACCAGTTCAAAATCGCATGGCGGAATTTCCGCAAGCACATTACACACAGCCTGTTAAACCTTACAGGGCTCACATTGGGGCTCACCGCTTGTTTTTTTATTGCATTGTATATAAACGATGAATACAGCTACGACCGATGGATACCAGGGCACGAACAGGTATACAGGGCCGGACTTGATGTAAAAACGCAGGACAATGACCTGATTTCATTTGCCGCCACCTCCGGGTTTCTCCGGCAGGCTGTTATGGTGTACCCCGAGGTGCAATCTGCCACAAGGGTGTTTGAATATGGCAACAATACCGCTGTTAGCGGTGACGGCAATAACGCCAGGAAATTTAATGAAAAAGGCATCTACTTTGCCGATAGCACTTTACTGGAAGTACTGCCTTACCCTTTGCTGGCGGGAAATGCCCATACCGCCATGAACAATGCGGACGGTGTTATGCTGACCGCTGAAAAAGCGGAGAAATATTTCGGGAGAACAGATAACGCAAGTACTTATCTCAATAAAATACTAACTATCAATAACAAAAATTACCGGGTAACCGGGGTACTGAAAAATGTGCCTTCCAATAGTTATTTCCGCCCTGATTTTATTATTTCTACCGTAAGCGTAAAGAACGAAGAATGGTTCAGGCGTAATATGGAAAACTGGCATGGCACCATGACGCAAACCTTCCTGAAATTAGCTCCCGGTACCGATTGGAAAGCCTTTGAAAAAAAGATAAGTAAAATTGCCTACCAGTTTGTGGGCAATGAAATAAAAGCTAACGGGCAGGTATACACGAACTTTATTCAGCCCCTCGCCTCTATCCACCTGCATTCCAATCTCCGTTACGAGCTAAGCAAAAACAGTGATATACTATATGTAAGGATATTATCGTTCGTAGCCTTGTTCATCCTGCTTATTGCGGGCATTAATTTCATCAATCTTGCTACCGCTACTGCCGGTAGCCGGGCCAAAGAGGTGGGCGTGCGAAAAGTAATAGGCGCCAACCGTTCCCAGCTGGTATGGCAGTTTATGATAGAAGCCATTATGATGAGCGTTATTGCATTTATGGCTACCGTAATTTTAGTCCTCGTCCTCCTGCCGGTTTTTAATAGCATTGCAGATAAAAGCTTTACCCCCGCACAGTTATTCCAGCTTCGCTTTATTGGCGCCGGGCTGGGTATCAGCCTGGCGATAGGGCTACTGGCCGGCATTTACCCCGCTATCATTCTTTCGGGGTTCAATCCTATGCGCATCATACAGCACCGTGGCGCCCAAAGGAAAACACATTCGCTCCGGAATGTGCTGGTAGTAACGCAATTCTGCATTTCCATCCTGCTGATCGTTGCTACCATGGTGGTATACCGGCAACTGCAGTTTATGAAAAGCTTCAATCTTGGCTTTGATCAGTCGCAGGTGCTGGTAGTACCCATTAACGGGCCGGAAGCAGGCAACAGCAAAAAGGCCCTGCTGGAAAAGTTCCGCGGACAGGCAGATGTAATTTCCGTAAGCGCTTCCAGTAATGTGCCGGGGCAGGAATTTGGCAATAATCTTTTCCAGCTGAAAAATGATCATACCAAACAAACAGACACCAGGTTAATGTCGGCCGACGACCAGTTTTTCCGTACCTACAACATACAACTGCTGGCAGGCCGGCTGGTGAATATGACGCCCGATACCAGCCAGAAAAGCGGCGATATCATGATCAATGAAGCCGCCCTTCCCTTCTTTGGCTGGAAAACGCCGGAAGAGGCGCTGGGGCAGGAATTTGATTTCGGATGGGGCACTGTATGCGGGGTTTATAAAGATTTTCATTTTACGTCACTCCAGCGCGGGGTAACGCCAATGGCTATATTTTATAATCCCAACTGGCTGAGCTATATCAGCATTAAGATGAACACCCGCGATGCCGCGGCCACAGTGGCCAGGCTGGAGAAAGTGTGGCAGTCGGTAGTGCCCTCTGCTTCCTTTGATTACTTCTTCCAGGATGAGGCGTATAACCGGCAGTACCAGGCGGAACAGCGACTGGGCTCTCTCTTCCTCATCTTCTCCGTTTTTGCGATCGCCATCGCCTGTCTTGGTCTATTTGGCTTAGCCTCTTTTACCGCTGCACAGCGTACCAAAGAAATCGGGATCCGCAAAGTGCTGGGCGCCAGTATTACCGGTATTATAAAACTGTTGTCGAAAGATTTTGTAGTGCTGGTGATCATTGCTGCCGTTATTGCGTTCCCGCTGGCCTGGTGGGCCATGAGCAACTGGTTACAGAACTTTGCGTACCGGGCGCCTATAAGCGGTTGGATATTTATCATAGCAGGCGGAGGCGCTTTGGTGATCGCGTTGATCACTGTAAGTTTCCAGGCGGTGAAAGCAGCGCTGGCCAACCCGGTCAACAGCCTGCAGGCAGAATAATCAGCAAAGCGCAACATCCGGCAGATGCTGCGCCCGGGGTTATAAAGAAACCATTATTTACTTCGTATAAAAAACAATATCTTCTGCATCCGGTTCACTGTCTGCCAGCTGTTCTTCCCAACCGGCAGGCAGTTTGAAAATATTATGCAATCCGCCCAGCAGCTCCAGCCAGCCGCTCATTTCATCGGATACCTCCAGCGTTTCCCCTTCCATGGTTTTAAATACCAGGAAAGTGGCTTCTCCCGGGTACGCATACACTTTATACCCTGCAATATGCGTTACATCTTCCCAGAAGATGGTGTTATCAATATCTTCATCATACTTCACGTAAAGCGTGCGTTCGTCAAATTGTATATCCATATTTCGAATGTATTGATTTGAGGATGAATTAGCTGGCCTTAAAGGTAAAACTTACTTTAAACAAACGACTGGTCCCGGCGTCATTATCAGATACCAGGTGAAGCGTCAGGGTATTGTCTTGTATGCTTTCCAGGCAAATGCCTTCTATCTTTTCCCCTTTAAATGCAGGGTCTGCTCCTGTTAAATTGAGCATGCCATCCGGCGTAATGGCGGCTTGGGAGAGCTTCCGGGAGATATGATTGATCCACCCGATATAGCTGTCGCCGATAACGCCATCGTCATACGCATTGGCAGTGGTTTCGGATGAAAAAGTGCAGAGAAGCAGGTCCTTTTCCGGCACATAGCAAAGCTCAGATACCCCTGCAAATACAGGCGTTGGCGTTAGTAACGTGAACGGCACTACGCTAACCGGCGGCGCAGCCTGCTCCCAGAAACCGGGCGTGGTAAGCACCAGCTGGTTCTGTGGCCAGGTATTATTACCGCGGTTGCTTAGCAGTAAAGTGTTATTTACTACGGCAGCGCCTTCTATATTCAACTCATTGATCCCGCTGTTCAGCAATTGCGCAGTAAAAGCAGCCGGGTATGGAATAAACTGTATGGCGGCGCTGTCGCCCTCCGGCAGTGGCAACAATAGCAACTGCCTCCGCTTTTCCGTTGCCAGCGAACCGGAGGCCATAAGGTAAGTGCGGTCATGCAAACTGATAAGTGTAGCAGCTTCATAATCTGCTTTCACAGCTTTGGCGATCCTTTTTTCTGCAACGCCGGAAATGCGGATACTTTTTATAAGATGATAATCCTTGTCCAGCACCTGGATACAGGTAGCATCGTCGCCGATAAGATACAGCTTGTCTTCATGAAATTCCACCGCGGAAGCCGAAGGAAAATCAGGCAACAGTAAGCTGCATATGAGGGTGATCACCGCTTTCATAGATCCGGTTTTACTTTAAACGGCCCACCACTTTTTTAATGGCCTGTGCCCAGAAGACTCCCAGCTCTGCTGCTCCCTTTGCATTGGGGTGCAGCTGGAAAACGCCCGACCTGCCATTTTCCTGGATAAACAGTTCAGGATGCTTTTTAAAGTAGCTGAATCCTCCTGTATACCCGGTGTATACCTGGCCGGGATGCGTGCTGCGGTAACCGGCCACGATGGCGTCGAGCACCGGGAAATAGGATTGCAGGCGGGCCAGGCCTTCCGCAAGGTAACGGGCGCCGTTATGTGTATTGGGGCTATACCAGGTAGGATGATGCAGGATAATGATACAGCCGGGATAACTGCTGAGCAGCTGGTCCAGGATGGCTTTTACATTTAGCCGGTACTGCTCCGGCGATACCGGCGATCCATTGGGGCCTTCAATGGCGCTGTCGTTGGTACCAAGCACCATGGAAAATACCAGCGTGGCGTCTTTATCGGCTTTAAAAGCATCGGCAGCCTTTACCACGTTGTTGAACAATTTATTCGTAGCAGGAAGAAAATCCACCGTGGTAGAGCCGCTTACGCCCTGGTTGCTGTATTGAATATTACTGCCCGGCATAGCGCGCTTCAGCCATTCCCATGCCTTTACAGGCGGCGCCTCTTCCAGCGGATGCTGAAGGCCCCCTCCCTGTGTAATACTGTTGCCGATAAATACAATATCCAGTTTCTTTGGCTGCGCTGCCGCACAAAGGCCGGCCAGCAGGAAATAAAGGGCGATAGGTATTCTTTTCATCATCATGGAAAACTTTCAAACTTGTAAAATAACATCTTCGCCGCACAAACAGGCATTTTTCATGAAACACTTCTCCGGAAAAAAATATTTTGTGTAACCAAATGGTTACGTATATTTGTAACCGAAAGGTTACATAACTTAAAATAATTACCGTGAGAAGAGATGTATTTCAGGCAATAGCGGATCCTACCCGGCGGCAGATCATCGGGTTACTGGCCGGCAGTTCGTTGAACCTCAACGCTATTGCAGATAATTTTGATATCAGCCGGCCGGCAGTGTCCAAACATATCCGCATCCTTACGGAATGCGGGCTGGTCACCATAAAGCAGGATGGCCGCGAACGCCTATGCAGCGCCGACCTCAGCGGCCTGAAAGCGGTGGCCGACTGGACCATCCAATACCAGCAGTTCTGGACACAAAAACTGGATGCACTGGAAAACTATCTTGGTAAAACCCAAAGGTCCCGCAGGAAAAAACAGTAATCATGTTAATCATTCATCAATAAAAAAAATCACTATGAGCAACAAGCCACTGGTATTTGAACGCACCCTGGATGCATCCGTAAATGCTGTATGGGAAGCGATTACAGACAAAGACCAAATGAAGCAATGGTATTTCGATCTGGCAGAATTTAAACCGGAGAAAGGATTTGAGTTCAGCTTTACAGTAGAAAAAGATAACAAACAATACATTCATCTCTGTAAAATTACAGAAGTAATAACAGGGAAAAAGCTGAGCTATACCTGGAAATACAAAAATGAGCCGGGCAACTCAGAAGTAACGTGGGAGCTGTTTCCGGAAGGAGACAAAACAAAGCTGAAGCTCACGCATACCGGCATTCATACTTTTGCGGAAGCTAAAGACCCGGCCTTCGATGCCAGCAATTTCAACGAAGGATGGACTTATATTCTCGGTACTTCCCTGCCTGGTTTCCTGGCAAAAGAAAAAGTAGCCAGTTGAGTAAAACGCATGGCGGAACCAACATCCGCCATGCGTTATTTTATTCTGCCACCGTGGCCAGCAAGGGCGATTCAAACATACTCACCGGTGAAATAATTTTCTCCGTTAACGGGATATTGTTACCATAGATCTCTCTCATCTGTTGCTGCACAGCAGGGCTTTTCAGGTCAAAATCCTTCAGCTCCTGCAACCTGCCTATCTCCAGCCCGGTCACTTCATTATAAATTTTCCATACCAGCTCGGAGCAATAGATCCGCTCATCTGACCAGCCAAAATAAAAGTCGTAATCCTTGCCGTTGAACCGCTCCCCTGCGGTTTTCATTTTACTGATCACTTCCGGCGTTAACACCGTGCCCGCATTTTTCAGTCTTTTTATTACAAAATGCCGCCCCTTTCCCCTGTTAATCCATTGCATCAGCGGGGTATATCTTACCGGTTGCAAGGCTTCATATACATACCATTGATCGTCTCTCTTAAAAATTATTCCGCAATGACTATATTTGGAATGTGTAGCCAGCTGGATAGCGGTGCTCAGGTCTGATTCGGACACCTGGAAAATAATATCGCCTTCCTGTACAGGGGGAACAGCTGTTGTATATTTTTTGGAAAGATGTTTACCCGTGATAACATAACGCCCGGCCAGCAAAGTGCCCGTTATCATAAAAAGCGTTACTATCGTCAGTATTATTTTTCTGAAGCCTGTCATACACCCGAATTTAATTAAAAATAGGTCCAATTATTTTATAAAACACAGAAAATGAACGAAATACTTATCGTGCCTGCTATAACGGCAGAAGTGGAACTGTTACAACAAATAGCCCGTGAAACCTTCCAGGAAAGCTTTGCAGCCGACAACACACCGGAAAATATGAAACAATACCTACAGGATAATTTCAGTATTGCCAAATTATCTGCTGAGCTGAGCGAACCGGATTCCGAATTTTATTTCGCCATGCTGAGAAACCAGCCGATCGGCTATATGAAAGTAAATTACAGAACGGCACAGTCAGAGTTGTACAACAGCCGCGCGGTAGAACTGGAACGCATATACGTATTAAAATCGCACCAGGGGAAAAAGATAGGCCAGCAACTGTTCAACCGTGCGGTAACCCTTGCCATGGAAGTACGCGCGCCTTTCCTGTGGCTGGGTGTATGGGAACACAATACCAAAGCAATTGCCTTTTACCGGAAAAACGGCTTTACGGAATTTACTACCCATGAATTCCGGCTTGGCACTGAAGTACAAACAGATCTTATCATGCGGCTAAACCTGCCGCTGCATAACCTGCAATAATTTTTTCAATACCTTAGCGCCCCTTTTCATTAAATACGCGGCTTATGAATCATTTCCCCGTATCCAGTTCCCATCTTTCGGCATCGCACCTGGCGCTGTTCCTGCAAGCACAATACGATGAGGCAGACGGCGCCGGGTGCCACCTGGTCAAATCAGGCATCAACGATACCTACCAGTTAACTGCTTCCTCCGGCAAATACATCTTCCGGGTGTACAGCCTGCACTGGCGCAGTATTCCCGAAATTTCCGAGGAGCTCCGGCTACTCCTGCTGCTGAAAGAAAACGGCATCCCGGTATCATGGCCGCTGGCAGATAAACAAGGTAACTTTATACAAACACTGAACGCACCGGAAGGCGAACGGTATGGCGTATTGTTTTCCTTTGCGGAAGGAGAAAAACTACTCCACTATGATGACGAAGCGCACGTGAACATTGGCAGGATCATGGCCCGTATGCACAACCTCACCCGGTCCCTGCCGCTGGACAGGGTTACCTATACCGCAAAGAACCTACTGGAAGATCCACTGGAGTCCATCAAAAAATTCCTGCCCGCCAATTCAGCGGAAATGATGTTCATGAAAGAAGCGCAAACCCATCTTTTGCAGGTATTGCAGCAGGCAGATGTTGCTGCCATCCGCCAGGGAGTAGTGCATATGGATATCTGGTTCGATAATATGAACATCCGTGCGGACCAGGAAATAACCCTTTTCGACTTCGATTTCTGTGGTAATGGCTGGCAATGCCTGGATGTTGCCTACTATATCCTGCAATTGCACAGCCTTATCCGCGACCAGCCTGAATGCCAGGCCAAAACAGACCGCTTCCTGGAAGGCTATAACTCCATTGTACCACTCAGCGCGGAAGAAAAAAGGCTGTTGCCCGCACTGGGGATATGCATGTATTTCTTTTACCTCGGTGTGCAATGCGACCGGTACTACAACTGGTCTAATTCCTTTTTAAATGAAAGTTACCTGAAA
>NZ_DATCRD010000366.1:0-12761 GCF_036569185.1 Chitinophaga sp. | reverse complement strand
GAGCAAAGTAGTTTTCCCCGCGCCGAGAAACCCACTCAGCACCGTAACAGGTAATTTTTCCATATGTGATAAGTTATATTGCTATAGGTATGTTTTGCTGTTTTACAAACCTTATCGTCAGTAGATGTACCTTTGCTTCCTCCAACGGCTGTTAAGGTTTTCCATCTTCCGGAAGAAACGGCAAAAGCCATTTCTCACCCGGCTAATTGCTGTTCATGTATTACCTTGTCCCCAGCGCTGCATATTTAAAATATAAGCGTCTTGTTGCCTGAACTGCACCAGAAACTGCCGGTAAAACACAGCAATGCCAAACTCCCTGTCCAATAATTAAAGTCCTTTATACAGCCGTTATTTAGCTTCCTGCCGCAACTGCTGGCTGCAGGCAATTCCTGACAGGTAATCCTTTTCCTGCCATTAATCTGCAACGGCCCTGTTACAGGGAAATATGAGTCATTCCTGCAATTACCCGGCTTGTTCTGCATTTATTGTGGGAGTGGTGGCATTGCCACCACCAGCACGCATATTACATTGCCGGCAACGCTGCAGGTTTAGTATATGCGCTCCCGTTACCCCGGCTGCACCGGCAAAAATGATAACCGGCTCCCAGCAACCACCGGCAAAACCAAAATGTCCGCCCAGCAGTAGGGCAAATCCTGCGGTAAAGATCAGCAGGGGCGTTATACGCCGGTGCTGTCTGAAATATCCCCGGCCCAGCGACCAGCAACCTATTCCAAAGGAAAACGACAGCAGGGCATACTCCAATTGCTCATTTTCCAATACATGCGATCCCATCAATGGCAATACCGTAAGCAGCAGGGGAAGTAAGGCGCAATGCACGGCACATAATAAAGACGCCCCGATTCCAATGGTGTCCAAACTCATCTTCTTTAAAATATTCACTCCCATATTCCCGTTTTTCTATCCCGACAAAACTACATAAATTTGCAACAATGTTGCAAAATAAAATATCTGATTTATTCAGATAATTTATTTTTTCAACTGTAAGATGTTGCATTCGTGTTAAAAAAGTAACGGGTGGATAGCACTGATGGGCATCTGTCAACTATGTGCTACCTTTGTGTATTGAACAAAACAGGGGATTATTACCTATGTCGAAGAAAGCAATTATACTGATTACGTTTTTTGTGGCGCTGAGCGCAGGTTTCCTGGGCTATGCCGGTTATGTTATCAAGGGGGAAACAGGCGCCTTCTTTGGAAAAGACAAACTGCCCGTTCTCGGGGCGCCAGGGCACACTGTTCCGGGATTTTCCTTTACCGACCAGGACGGCCACACCAAAGCGAAAGCAGATGTTGATGGCAAAGTTTATGTAGCTGAATTCTTTTTTACTACCTGCACGGGTATTTGTCCGAAGATGAATGCCAATATGGATAAAGTATATGCGAAGTATAAAAACAATCCCAACTTTCTGATCCTTTCCCATACGGTAGACCCGGACCACGACAGCGTACCTGTACTAAAAGCATACGCCGCCAAACATGACGCCGATTCCAGAAACTGGTGGTTCCTCACCGGCGATAAAAAACAACTTTACCGCATGGCCAGGCAGGCTTACCTGGTAGACGACGGCGTATATACCGGGGAAGAAGATTTTGTACATACGCAATGGTTTGCCCTGGTAGACAAAACAGGACAGATCCGTGGTTTGTATGAAGGTACGAAAAACCAGGATGTCAATAAATTGATTGAAGACATAGACCGTTTAATGGAAGAATAAAGTTTTTTTCATCATGGGCACCAAACAACAAATAACAGAACGAATTGCCGGTATACTGCGTGAAAGCAAGCTGAGTGTAACAGAAACCCGGACGAAGATCCTGGAACTGTTTATGAAAAGCAACGGGGCGCTGGAACACAGCGATTTTGAGAAACTGGCTGGCCAGTCGTTCGACCGTGTAACCGTATATCGCACGTTACAAACCTTCCTTGATAAAGGGATCATTCATAAAATACCGACTACAGATACCTCCGTGCGTTATGCTTTATGTAAGTCGGAATGCTCAGAACATCATCACCACGATCATCATATTCATTTCAAGTGTGAGGAATGCGGTAATACTATTTGTTTAGATGAAACAGATGTGCCGCAGATACAGCTTCCAAAAGGCTATGCTGCACATAATGTAGAAGTGGTGGTGAGTGGGGTATGTAAATCCTGTAAATAAAAAATGCCTTTGTTAATACCGCCGGAGCGCGGCATCAACAAAGGCATTCCTACTATATCTTCTCTATTTCCGCTTTTACGAAATCGGCCAGCTCCTTCACATAAGCCGGTGAGAAATCAAATTTTATTCCTGCAGCTTTGTATAACTCGGGCAATGTTTTGGTGTTACCTAAACTTAACGCCTGTACGTAGTTATCAAGCGCCTGTGTCTTGTTTTCCTTAAACTGCTTCCACATGGCAATAGCGCCCAATTGCGCAATACCATACTCTATATAATAGAAAGGCACTTCAAACAGGTGCAGCTGTTTCTGCCAGGTGATAGCGCGGTAATCTTCATGACCGCTCCAATCTACCACCGCGGGGGAGAACTCTTTCAGAATTTCCAGCCATTTGGCGGTACGTTCTTCTGTGCTGTGCTGCGGATTTTCATAGATCCAGTGCTGGAACTTATCGATAGTGGCAATCCACGGGAATATGGTGATGGCTCTTTCCAGCTGTTGCAAACGTGCACGGCGCAGCTGTGTTTCGTCGTCAAAAAAGATATTCCAGGAGTCCATTGTAAACAGTTCCATGCTCATGCTGGCTACTTCCGCTATTTCCATAGGATATTCCTTGAAAGCGCTGAGTGCCAGGTGGTGACTGAGGAATGAATGTACCGCATGACCGCCTTCATGTACCATAGTAGTGAGGTCTTTCATTTGTCCGGCAGCATTCATGAAAATGAAAGGAACGCCTGTTTCTGCCAGCGGGCAGTTGTAACCGCCAGGTGCTTTACCGTTACGGCTTTCCAGATCGAAGCGGCCCATTTTCTTCATTATCCGCAGGCAATCTCCAAAGAAGGGACCGAGTTCATCAAAAGTAGCGATAGCTTTATTCACCAGTTCTTCCCCTGTATGGAATGGCTCCAGTGGCTTTACGCCCACCGGTTCTGCCTCCGTATCCCAGGGGCGCAATGTATCCAGTTGCAGTTTGGCTTTTTGCTTTTCCAGGATCTGTTGTACCAGCGGAACAATGTGCGCCTTGATGGCTTCATGAAACTGGAAGGCGTCTTCTTTCGTATAATCGAAGCGGCCCAGTTCTTCAAATTTGTAATCGCGGTAATTAGCGAAACCGGCATTTTTTGCTACCTGGTCGCGTTTTAAGATCAGCCCGGTGTAGAGATCATCAAGTGCTTTCCGGTCTTCCAGGCGACGGGCAGCAGTTTTGGTAAACACTTCTTCCCGCAGGGAGCGATCGCTGTTCTCCAGGAATTTAGCCGCCTGTTGCAGGGTATATTCCTGGTCATTCACTTTGATAGTCATTTTACCAGCAATAACGCCATACTGTTGGGCCATCACGCTCAGTTCTGCCTGGATGGGAATATTTTCTTCCCTGAACAGTTTCACCTGTTTCTTTACATTACGGAGGTAAGTTTTATACAGGTCCGGGTCCAGTTCATTTACAAACGGGCTTTCCAGCAGTTTTTTGTTGAGCGCATCTGCATACGGCTGCAGTTTGGGCTGAATTTCCATACAGAAGTAAGCGAAGGCTTCTTCGAGTGATTTATCGGTAATATCGCAGGTCATGCGGATTTGCCGCCAGCACGCATCTTCACTGATCACTGCTTCCAGTTCACTCATATCCCTGAGCCATTTTTCCAGCTCCTGTACATTATTGATTTCTCTTTCCTTCAGCGCTTCAAAGTAGGGCTGCAGGGTATCCCAGGTAGTTACTTTAAAATCTTCCGGGAGAAATGTACGCGGTAGTTTCTTTATATCTGCACTTAGTTTATCCATGCTATCTTTTATTTTTAAATTTTTCGGAGATAGAAATTTAGGCATTTTTGCGTTAATGCCTGGTGTTTGCTGCTAAAAGAATCGTTAAATATAGGGAATACCGAATTCCGGCAACCGGCTTACGCCTGGGAGCGTAGCGTTCGTTTTATCGACAGACGATTCCAGGCTTCTATTTTACAGTCAATAAGTGCTGCAAACTGAGCTTGCTCTTCCAGTGCTAATAAACGATTCAAGCTTCCATTAACAGGCAAAATGTTGTAAACTGAGCTTATCATCGCTGTGCTAACAAACGATTCAGGCTTCTATTTACAGGCAATGAGCACTGTAAATAGAAGCCTGAAATATTTTGCCGGCCGGTGATTGCTTTCATCACCAGGCAATACTGGTTCTTACTATTCTTCTGTTTTCTTCTTGCGTGGCTTGGCAGCTTTTTTAGGTTCTTCACCTTCTGCGGCCGGTGCGTCATCTTTCTTTGCTTTGGCTTTTTTAGGTGCTTTTTCTTCAGCGCCTGTTTCGCCTTCTTCTTTTTCAGCAGCCTTTTTAGCACGTGGCTTCTTAGGCTTTTCTTCTGTAGCTGCTTCTTCAGTAGCTGCAGGCGCTGCTTTTTTCTTTTTCTCCGGAGCAGCGGTTTCTTCTACTGCCACTTCTTCCGCTTCACCTTCACCTTCACCTTCAGCAAGGATCTCTTCAAATTTCAACAGGTCGTTTGCTTTGAGGATACCAAACCATTTTACCATCTTCTTCATATCACTCACATACACTCTGTCTTCATCGAATTCAGGGAATACGCTTTTGAAATAAGCTTTGATAGCATTGTTGTCTGCTTTACCTGCTACAGGCGGATGTGCCGCTGCTTTTTCGTCCATGGCCTTAAAAACTTCAGCCAGGTTTACGTTTTCGCCGGTAGTGAATACTTCAATACTTTCCAGTGGAGTAAAATTATGCACGCGGGAAGATACAAACCTTGTACTTTTATCTTCCAGTGACCTTACGATGGCGCCATCTTGTTTACTGGCTACTAACTGAAACAAACCGCCCAATCCGGTTACTGCAACAATTTCTCTGTACTGCATGTTCAAATTTTTAGGAAGCGCAAATATAAATAATTATAATAGATTGCCCATGGCTATTTTTGGCTTGTAAAAAGCCGGCAATGGGGGCCTGCGTCAATTCAACTTTCGTGCCATGACCACCGTGCGTTTCAGGCGTTCCACGAATCCGTGGAGATTAAATATCTCTATAAAAAATATATAAATCCCTGGTGGTAAAACTACTGCATTTTCTCCAATTCCATCCCAGGGCAAATATCCGGTATTTCCCATCAACATATTACGGGCAAGGTACTTCACTGGTTTTCCTTGCAGGTTATACACCGTGACGTTCCCGACAAAACCCGGTCCGGGCAAGCGCCACGAGAGTTTTGTTATATCATCTGTTCCATCGTGATCAGGGGAGAAGACCTCGGGTAACAATGCAATATTCAACGAATCGCCTGCATCTCCGCGGCGCTGGGAATTCAGCGATCCGGGGGTGGCATAACCCACATTTGCGGCAGCGGAGTGCCAGTTGGCGCCATCGGAGGCAGGTAGCCCGTACTGTAACCGCTCCAGCGAAATACCCTGCAGCTCACTGGCCAGCGGAAAATGCTGCCCGCTGCTGTATGGCAGCTCATCTATTACTATGCTATCGGTACGCAACAGTACCACGTCGCCCCCGTCCAGCGGCATAGAAGGCAGGCTGCTTATTTCCTGGATATTTTCCGGCGACCGGCAATGGTAGTACCCGCAAAGCAGGTCCTTATCGGTAGTAAGCGCCAGCAACTGCCCTGGTACCAGTAATCGCCCACCGGTGTTCATCTTTTTAAAAACAGCCAGTTTACCACTGGCATTACGGGCGCAAAGCTGCAGCTCATCCAGGCTTACCACTTTCCGGCTGGCATTGTACAGTTCAATAAATTCAGGGATACCGGCAGGTGGATAAAACAATACCTCATTAATTAATATATCATTTACTACAGGAAGTTGAGGCATACCCAGCGTAGCGCTGATATACATATTACTGGTGGCGCCATTACAGTCCGGCAACCCTGTGGTACTAACAGTATAAATTTCCTGCGGCTGTACAGCGGTGCCCAATCGCAGTTCCACACGGTTAAACAACGGGGGCACAACGCGGCACCCGGTAACCTGTATGCCTCCGCTCAGCTGATAATGTGCAGGATCGGCCGCCACTACGCTATCCAGCGTACCACTAAATTGCAGCAATACGTGCATACTGTCTGCCAGTGCGGTAAACAGGAGATCCGGTTTACCGGGATCGATGGTATTGGCGGCCGCCGCGTTGGTAATACCCGGCGTACCGCCTGCAGGAGCAGGGCTGGCCATCCAGTTTGCTTTACCACTGCATGGGAAAGCAGTATTGATCATTTCCAGGCTGGTTCCGCCTTTGCCGGCCTTTCCACCTGCATACCATCCCTGATGATAATCCACTGCATGTATCACTCTCCTGGAGGCATCATACAAAACAACCAGGGCGCTATCGTCTGCTATTGCGGGGAAACGGTCTATACCCCTGATATTGGAAATGTTGTAGCTGCTTACTGCCGCCGGAGCGCAGAGCAGCAACAAACTGTCTGGCTGCAGCAAAAACGCGGGCAGTAATACTTCCCGCTTATTCACTGCAAGCCGCCAGTTATTCAGCTGCACCGGCGCGGCACTGATATTCCGTAGCTCTATGTATTCATATGGCGGCAATCCCACTACAGGAGAGGGTTTGGGCATTATTTCATGGATCACTACATCATAAATAGCCGGTGTTTGTGTAAAACCGGCAGTGAACAACAGCAACAGGGAGGAACAAACAAGGGCTAACCGCATAAACAATGATTTATAGTTCTCAAAGCTAACACGCAACCGGTTACCGGGTGTTAATGCCATGTAAACGGCAAAAAAAATTTGTAACACTATGAAAAGCGCGGGCTATATGTTAATTTTGGGCTTCCAAAATTAAAAATGTAAAACAAAATGAAAGTTGCCGTAGTTGGAGCGACCGGACTGGTAGGCTCAAAAATGTTACAGGTGTTAACGGAAAGAAACTTTCCCGTTACAGAATTGATTCCCGTGGCTTCTGAGAAGTCTGTTGGTAAGGAAGTAACATTTAAGGGTAAGACCTGGAAGGTGGTAAGTGCCGATACAGCAATTTCCATGCAACCAAACGTAGCTATCTTTTCTGCAGGCGGCGGCACCTCCCTGGAGTGGGCCCCTAAGTTTGCAGCAGCGGGCATTACAGTTATTGATAACTCCAGTGCCTGGAGAATGGATCCTACCAAGAAACTGGTAGTTCCTGAAGTAAATGGCGATGCTATTACACAGGAAGATAAAATTATTGCCAATCCTAACTGTTCTACCATCCAGATGGTACTGGTATTGAAGCCCCTGCACGAAAAATATAAAATTAAAAGAGTGGTGGTTTCTACCTACCAGTCGGTAACCGGTACCGGTGTAAAGGCAGTAACGCAACTGATGAATGAAAGACAGGGAGTAACCGGTGAAATGGCTTATGCTTACCCGATAGATCTGAATGTTATTCCGCAGATAGACGTGTTTCTCGATAACGGCTATACGAAAGAAGAAATGAAGATGGTGAATGAAACAAAAAAGATCATGAGAGACGACAGCATCCTGGTAACGGCTACGACTGTACGTATTCCGGTAATGGGAGGACATAGTGAATCAGTGAATATAGAGTTTGAAAATGAATACGATGTGGCAGAACTGAGAGCGTTACTTGAAAAAACACCAGGGGTAATAGTTGTAGATGATCCATCTAAAGCTTTATACCCGATGCCGAAGGATGCACACGATAAAGACGAAGTGTTTGTGGGCCGTATCCGCAGGGATGAAACACAGCCTAAAACAGTAAATATGTGGATAGTGGCAGATAACCTCCGCAAGGGAGCTGCTACCAATGCAGTACAGATAGCAGAATACCTCAGTGGCAAAAACTGGCTGTGATCATACTGTTGTGCTATGTAATTAAGGTGCTATACCACTCTTAATGGCGCCTCCCGTATATGACTATACGAAGACAAATTTATAACTCGTTAAGAGCAAGCAATTTACCGCTTGCTCTTTTTTGCGTGTTTTACAAAATCATAACACATAAACCCTAAAAATTACACGGAAGTAGTATTGATTTGTGCGGGATAAAATTCAATTTTGGTAGTAATAATCCTATGCCAACTAATCTCTTTGAGAAAGAAGAGGAGTCCAATTTTAGAGATGCCGGTATTTTTCGTTATTTTCTAATCAGAAAACACCCTTAAGTCCTATGAAAACCAACACCAATCGAGAGCTTTTGTTAATGCACAAGTTCACCGAAGAGTGGAGCACAAATTTCTCTTCACAGGTATCCAGGATCATGAACATCGTTGATCAGCAGGATACGCTAGACGGAATTATACCTATTATTGAGGTGGCCAATGTTTACAATCAACGTTTTGCTCACGCGCGTACTGACAAAGAAAATCTTTTGAAGAACCGTAAAGCGCGACCGTTTGAATTCCTGATTCACAAGAATTGATCCGGGGGTAAACCGGAAAAGTATTTATTAGTTTATCAGATAGTCGGCCAGGAAAAGTAAAGCGCCAGTTGCCTGCATATTGAATTGTGGCATTTTCCTGATACTGTATATATTATTAACAGGCAATTATTAAAAAACAGGTTAATTATCTGATAAACTAATAAACTACCAGGTATCAGTCCATGGCGCGGTTAATGAATTGCACCAGTGGTTGCATCAGCGCAAATGTTTTTAGTATTTCCTTCACCATAGCCGGCTGTGTACATGCTTCATCTGTTAATGGATGCGACACGATCACGCTTTTCAGCTTCAGGTAGGCGATAGCAGGGTTATCCGGTAAATATCCCTGCGGCGCTGTTTTCAGCGCATCGCCTTCTACCTTCCCAAAGTGTTTAATAAATTCTTTATTGGAGATAATTTGTTCAAATTCCCGGAAATTATAGTCGATTTCCTGGCGGAGCTTTTTCAATTCAGGGGCTGCCGGCATCCAGATACCGCCACCGGCAAAACTGTTACCTCCCGGTTCCAGGTGAAAATAATACCCGGCAAGCGTGGATTTTTTGCCCCCCGCCTGAAAGGAGGCACCGAGATTGGTTTTATAGGGAGTTTTGTCTTTTGAAAATCTGACATCCTTATAAATGCGGAACACACAGTCTTTTACCTGTAAGCCCTTTATGGTGGAGTCTTGTCTTGCCAACCCATCTATAAGCTGTTGCACTATGCTCTCAAAATCAGCCTTGGCAGACAGGTATTCGGTTTTGTGTTCGTCGAACCAGACTTTGTCATTATTCAGCCTGAGCGACTTTAGGAATTTTAACGTGGACGGCTGCAGCATTACTTCTTTTTGCCACCAAGATAATACAAATCATTTATGGTTTCCGGAATTTTGAAGAGCCATTTTCCCTGCTTATAAAAAAACAGGCGCAGGATGCTTGCCGGAAAGAGATTTCTTCCATAACAAACTCCTGCACCTGTTTGAATGCAACTTTTAGAAGTGGTAGGTGGCGGCTAATAAAACATTGGATGTTATATCAGCAGGTTTTCCATCCGACTTGCTGAAAATATCCGCAGAGGCCTTATCTATCCTGAATTCCGGCATTATAGTTAGGTTTCCTACCTTATAATTAAAGGTGAGCGTACCAGCCACTACATTACCGCCATCAGGAACGGCTCCAAAAACTTTAAGTCCGTCTTTATCACTGAAATATTCACCACGAAGAGTTAAGCCCAGTTTCTCTGTGAAATCAAGATTCACGTACAGGGCATTGCCCCACCACTTTTTATTCTCGCGGGTGCTTTTCGGAGCACGCGTGTCAGAATAGGTGCTATAGGTAGCATTATAGCCCAGGCCGAACACAGGATTGAACTGGTAAGTGGCTACGAGGTCTACCTGGTGGTTCTGGATGCCGAATGTATCTTTTCCTTCGAGATAGTTCAGGTACAGTTTAACAGGTGTTTCAGCAGGTGCAAATCCCAGCTGGGCGCCAATGTATTTGTGGCTGTTGAGAGTTACCGACTTCAGATCAGTGGGGTTAAAAACGCCCACCATAGCGCTTAAAGAGGAAGTAAGCGCAATATCTGCTTTTACACCGGTGTTGAAGAATGGACCATAACTAAACATATAGCTCATGCTATAGTTCCTGTTGGCGTAGGCATCTACCAGTTCGTAGCCTACGTGTGTGGCGAAGCTACCCAGGCTCACTTTCACCTTTTCAACCACCTGGTAAGAAACATACAATTGTTTGATAGCCATAGAAAGGCCATTGGACGAACCGGGCACATCGTTGTAGGAGAATTCGCCGGCCCTTTTACCAAAGCCCAGGTCGGCAACAATGCTACCATTCTTGAATCCGTGCTCTACTTTCAGTGACACCATTCCCAGTTCGAAAGAATTATGAGAATTGGTAAAACTGGTTTTATTATCAGTATAATTTCCGTTGAGATTGTATTTATAATACACATCTGCAGATCCTGATAATTTAAAAGCGGGTGCAGATGTACTATCTGTCGTGGATTGTGACATGGCAAACAGAGTGCTGCCCATGGCAAGCAAGGTCGTTAACATTCTTTTCATACTTATAAATTTGGTTGATAAAATGGTAAGTAATGCGGCCTTTTCTCACGGATTGTTTCGGGGTGCGTGCTGGAATTTCTGATGCTACTACAGAAATAGAAGGAATGGATAATCAGTAATTAATGATTGGTGCGAGTTTCACTTATTTACAGCAAGTTCTAACTACCAATTATCCATTCCAGGTTCTTACAACGTAAAGTATATGCGTTTAATAAAGTTGATAAATATCGTGTTCAAAGAACTGTAGCTCTTGTTTCACACCGGCAAAGGGTGAAATGTTTCAGGAGTGAATCAGCTCGTCTTCTTCTTTCAGTGAACCGTTGTCGGATATGCTGATCATAGAAGGATGATAGTTTTCGTTATGCTGTGTAACATCCAGGCCCAGTTCTTCTTCTTCTTCAGATACACGCAGCGGGTGAATCAGGTTGATGAGTTTGAAGATACCAAAAGATACAATGAAGCTGTAACCTACTACCAGTAACAGGCCCAGTACCTGGTTCTTGAACAGCTCGAAGTTACCGTACATCCAGCCATCATTACCTGCTGAGTTTACAGCTTTGGTAGCGAATATACCAGTGAGCAGCATACCTACCATACCACCTAAACCGTGGCAAGGGAATACATCGAGTGTATCATCAATGCTGGTTTTGGATTTCCAGTATACAGCAACGTTAGAAATGATAGCGGCAATGAAACCGATGAATATACTTTGCGGGATAGCAACAAAACCAGCGGCAGGAGTAATGGCAACCAGGCCCACTACCGCACCGATGCAGAAACCGAGTGCTGATGGTTTCCTTCCGCGGATCACATCAAAAAATACCCATGATAAACCGGCAGCAGCAGTAGCTGTGTTAGTAGTAGCAAAAGCTGAAGCAGCGAGGGCGTTAGCGCTCAAAGCAGAACCTGCGTTGAAACCGAACCAGCCGAACCACAGCAAACCGGTACCCAGTAATACAAATGGAATGTTTGCAGGCTGTAATTCTTTTTTCTCGATATGATCTTTTCTTCTTTTCAGTACCAGGGCTCCGGCCAGTGCAGCGCAACCTGCAGAAATGTGCACTACTGTACCACCCGCAAAATCAAGTACGCCTAATTTAAACAGAATGCCATCGGGATGCCAGGTCCAGTGTGCAATAGGTGCATACACCAGTAAGCTGAACAACACCATGAACAATACATATGAAGTGAAACGGATCCTTCCCGCTACCGCTCCTACCACCAGTGCAGGGGTAATGATGGCAAACTTCATCTGGAAGAGTGCAAACAGCAACAGCGGAATAGTGGGGGCCAGGCTCCAGGGGGCGTCTGACCCTACATTTTGAAACATGAAAAATGTACCGGGATCTCCAATAAGACCATTATGAGATTTACCAAACGCAAGGCTAAATCCAACTACTAACCAAACAATGCTGATTAAACCGGTGGCAATAAAACTTTGCATCATGGTAGAAATAACATTCTTTTTATTTACCATGCCTCCATAAAAGAAGGATAAACCGGGAGTCATCAAAAATACCAGGGATGATGCTACAAGAATCCAGGCGATATCAGCGGAATTATATTTGCTGGCATCAGCAAAACTTGGGAGGGAAGGCATAAAAATCCCAACTATTGCGATAAGCGCAAGGAAAATGAAGGGGAGATAGTCCTGAAAAGATGTTTTCTTCATAGCGTTTGATTTTTAAATTTCTTAAATAAAAGTAGATCTGAAATTTAAAACATCAAATAGAAGGGGCTAAAAATAGAAATATTTGAATAAGAGATACGATAATTAGGATTAAATTAATGATATTACAATAAATAATAATATTAATTCTGTTTTTTTATGATATAAGGGCTATCAAAGCCCCAAATTTTGATCATAAAACTATGATTATCAATGCAATTAGAAGAACATTAAGGAAAGGTTAACATTTTTCAAATTTACCAGGTGCATGCGCTACTGTAATAAGGGAGCAAAGCTCATAACCACCTGGTAAATAATGTTATATAAATAGTAATAATATTACTTTAATTGCTGAAACAACTAATTAATATTATAAATAATTACATATAATGTTCTGGATTTACAAAGCCAGTTATTGTTTCATTTCAAGTAATTCCCGCTCCATAGCAAACATCTGATCCCTCAAACGGGCCGCTTCC
>NZ_DATCRD010000365.1:0-32803 GCF_036569185.1 Chitinophaga sp. | reverse complement strand
GCTCAAAATCATTTTTTAAGAATTCTTAAAACCTATCTCGTAAACGATCAGCAGTTTTGTACCATAAAATTTTATGTGATGCAAAACAGCGAATTGAGTCATTCTAAACATATTGTATTCATTGCCGATAATGAAGGCATTAATATTGGGTTCCCTGAAATTGTGGAATTGCTGAAATATGAGCCGCCGACCAACATGCATATTTCTCTCTTATACATTTCTGAAAGTGCTGATTTTATTTTTAGAAATGAATTAAAAGTGCTTACAAGGCGCTTTCCTACCACATTTATCACCTATTACAACCAGGCGTTGCAGCAGGAAACAATAGAAATGATCATTAACACCAACACCAAACCTAAAATAGAATTTTTCTTGTCTGTAAACGAAGAACTGCAAGTAACGATTTTCGATAAGCTGCGGTTCTTGAGTATAAATATTGAAGATATTCACGTCTTAGATATCCGCAATTGAACATCGGATAATTCTTAAAATAAAAACAAAAGACAAGTGTTTTTTTGCAGACCAAACCTTACTGGCAACCGAAGCAGGACGGTAAGCCGGAATTGCCCATAAAGAAGAGGAATTGCTGAAACTCAAATTTCGATTATTTAACCGAAATAAAGCGACTCACAGCATTGGATTATCATTAGGGAACCGTGGCGCGGCGATGCAGCGCGCTCCGCAACGAGCCTATAAGTTTTCACGCCACCTGTTGCAGTCCTTATATAATGACGCAACTGCGCATTGAAGAATGCCGCCCCTGAAAACCTTGCCTACGCCCTATTCCTCTTCCAATAACCAATTGAATGTAAACAACTTAAAACTTTGATCGGGTTTTGTTCAGAGTTTGTTCTCACTTTTTGAGTATTTCCATTTGGCGCTCCATATAACCAATGATAGATTTGAACCCACCATATGAGCCGCCTCGCTTTTACAATTCCTCTTTAAATATTCCACTTTAAACATTCCACACATGAAAAAGACAAAGAATGTATCATTCCTGCTTGCCCTTATTTTGATCCAGGCCGGATTATTAAGCTCCTGTTACAAAGAATGGCCTCCCAATGGCCCGGGCAATCCGCATCATCCCGGCGATCCGGTGGTTACCACCACGCGGTATTATATTGATAACAACGGGTCCGACTCCAGCGATGGCCTGTCGCCCAGTACCGCCTGGAAAACCCTCAGCAAAGTAAATTCGGTCACATTCCAGCCAGGCGATTCCATTTTATTCAAAAGAGGAAATTCCTGGACAGGATCGCTGGTCATCAAAAGTTCGGGATCTGCCGGGGCAAGAATTACCTTCGGGGCCTACGGCTCGGGCAACAAGCCCCGCATCATCGGGAACAACAGCATGCTGTCTGCAGTACTCATCCAGGATGCAAAGTATCTTACCTTTGAAAATTTTGATGTCAGCCATCCACGGGCTGTGCGTCCACCAGACATCTCCCTGTGTGGTATTTATGTAGCCCTGGCTACTAATGGAGTGTACCCGGGCATAGCGATAAAGAACAATAATATACACGACGTGGAAGGGATGCCCATTACAAACCGGCATCTGCAGGCAGGGATTTTTGTGCGTTCCAACGCGGCACAGGCGTATTTCGACAGCCTGCTGATCGATGGAAATAACCTGGTGCGCTGCTCTTCCAGGGGGATCATGATGGGCGACGGCAGCAATAAAGACACCGCCTTTTACAATAAAAATATAGTTATCCGCCAAAATGTGATTGACAGCTCCGCCCTCGAAGGCATCATTGTTTATACCTCTAAAAATGTGCTGATAGAACATAACAGGGTTTTGAACGCCGGCGCCTATACCCTCGGCGTGAACATGAACATAGTACTGGCGGGCTTATGGGGACGGGGTAAGGATATGATCATCCAGCACAATGAAGTAGCCTATACCCGGCTTACCAATCCCGTACCCTATACATCCATGGACTCGGAAGCTTTTGATATTGACCTGAGCACGCCGGGGTATACCATCATCCAGTACAATTATTCACATGATAATGAAGGCGGGTTCTTTTTACACATGGGCGATCCCGGACCTGATTTCACCTATGGCATTGTTCGCTATAATATCAGTCAAAATGATGGCAACGGCTTCAACAACAGGGTATTTGAATTACACCCACATCCCAACGGGAAAGTAGTGCCTATACATATATATAATAACACCGTTTATAACAATACCAGGATCGGGGTGCTGGACAGGGCCGGCGGAACAGGCGTTCACCCGGGGCTGGAGTTCCGGAATAATATTTTCTATTCACCGGCGCTTCAGTTCGACGACCAGGCCAATATCCTGTACAACCATAACCTTTACTATGCCGGCGCCAAAGCGGCAAGCGACAGCAGCGCCCTTACGGTCAACCCATTGCTGGTGGCGCCCGGAACAAGCGGCAGTGGTATTAATACTGTTAGCGGCTACAAATTATTGCCTGCTTCCCCAGCTACCGGCGCCGGGACTTTAATCAGCAGCAACGGCGGCCGGGACTTTTTCGGGCGCCCTGTTTCCGCCACCCATCCTCCGGCGATTGGCGCCACTGAAAACGGTAACTGATCCATTCCATAAAAAGCCTCCTTCTTCCGATCGGCCAGCTAACCGGGCAGGATTGGAAGAAGGAATTCTCTGTTTATTTACAGTTATCGGGGAGATATCTTATGTTCATCTTCCTTTTATATCTATTCACAACAACATGATTTTCAGAAAATTAAAAGTTTGATGCTACTTTGTTTGCAGTTTGTTCCTGCTTTCGGGGCGATTTAATTTGCATCAGCCCTCCTCCCGGTAATATTTTAGCTCCCAACGATTGAATATCGTTTCATCTGAACTTTCTACGTATATGAAAAAGCTGTTTATGTCATGCCTTAGAGGGCTATCATGCCTTTATCGAACTATTCGTCCGCAACCAGGATCGCTCCATAACACATGGTCGTTAAATGACCCGGGCATTCCAATTTTTCTACCGGCCCTGCTATGATCGCCACCTGGTATTATGCCATTGGCCGGTTGATGTCTTCTTTCTCATAATAACCAACCATCACACAATCACGATTTCCAATCAAAAAAATTATTCCAAAACATATGAAAATGCACAAGCTTTTAAGCGTTGTACTGCTCATGTTATCGTTTCTTGCAAAAGCACAGGACCCTGCATCACAAAGCGCAGTGGTGAAAGGAGTTGTTGTTTCAGAGCAAAATGAACCTATGCCCGGCGCCTCCATTATCGAAGCCGGCACTACAAACGGCATAGCCACCGACCAGAATGGACGGTTTTCCATTAAACTTACCAAATTGCCGGCAACATTAACCGTTCGCAATGTAGGGTTTGATACGCGCACCATTACTGTCAACAGCCAGCAGGCCCCTCTCCGGGTAGTATTAACTTCCAGCTCCCAGCAGCTGCGCGACATTGTTGTAATTGGTTACAGTGCGCAGAAAAAGGCCAACCTGCTGGGCGCCGTTTCCTCCGTAGACACAAAAGACCTTTCAAAAATGGCGGTTACCGGCGTTGGTAACCTGTTGCAGGGACGCGCAGCAGGTGTACAGGTAACCAGCACAAGCGGCGATCCCCGGTCTACCGGTACGGTAGTGATCAGGGGAGTGGGAAATATCCGCGGCATGTCTCCCCTATACGTTATTGACGGCGTACCCGCTATTGGTAATACGGGCTTTAATATGAACCCGCGGGATATTGAAAACATCCAGGTGCTCCGCGATGCCTCGTCTGCCGCTATCTACGGCGCAAGAGCTGCCGGTGGGGTGATTCTTATCACAACAAAAAAAGGCGCCCGCAAGGAGAAAATGAATGTTGATATTTCACTGAGCCAGGGATTTTCCCAGGGTACTTTCTTACCCAAATTACTGGGAACCCCGGATTATAAAAGAGCCTGGGCAGCCATCACTCCCGCTGCCAACAACTGGGACGAATCGGTTAATACAGACTGGGTCAGCTATTTATACCGTACAGGAAAAGAACAGAACTACAACGCTTCTGTAAGTGGCGGAAGCGAAAAACAGAACTACTACGTTTCTGCAGGTTACCGGCGTGTAGACGGGATCGTTACCAACTCCTGGTCGGAAAGATACAGCCTTCGCGTAAACAGCGATTACGACCTGGGTAAAAGAATTAAGATCGGTGAACGTTTGAACCTGTACTCTTATGCAGACAATCCACCGGTTATAACCGGCAACGCGGCCAATGCCTACGCACTGCCTTTCAGGTCGTCTCCCATGATGCGCCCTAAAAATGACGATGGCTCCTGGGGCGGACTGCCCTCATCCGGCAACTACAACGGAGGCAACTGGGCGGCTTATATAAATACGACCAACAGGAGATATAATTCCCTGGAAACAGAAGGAAACCTTTATATAGACGTTGAACCAATAAACGATCTGCATATCCGCGCTACCGGCGGAGGCAATTTCTCCAGCAGCATGGCGCGGCAGTTTGAAGCAAAATGGTATGTGTCTGGCCAATCCAACCAGCCACAAGATAACCTCCGGAAGCAAAGCAGCCTGGCGATGGCCTATGTGGGAAACATTGTGGCCTCTTACAGCAAACAGCTGGGAGATCATGAAATTAAAGCCCTGGCGGGAATGGAAGGAAGAAGATCTTCTTCAGATGATCTTTCCGGATCAATTTACGCCGTTAACTCGGCCTATTCAGTTCCGGTGATCTCCGATGCCTTCCCCGTAGGCTTTTCAGAGTCTTCGTCGTTGAGCAATGTACCCGGTAATACCAGCGGCCGCTCCTCCGATATGAACTATGGCATCACACGGATGCTCAGTTATTTTGGGAAAGTGAACTACGCCTATAAAAATAAATACCTCTTCGAAGCAAACCTCCGCCAGGATATCAGCGACCGCTTTGCACCGGATTACAGGGCCGGTAATTTCCCCTCCGCTGCTGCAGGATGGAGAATAACGGAAGAACCTTTTCTTAAAAACAGGTTCAACGCGCTGTCTGATCTTAAACTGCGCGTCACTTACGGAAGCCTGGGCAACGATGGCGTAGGCAGCTATGTATATATCCCCTCACTCGCCAACTACGACAAAACACAGTTCAACGAATTACCGGGAACAGGCGCTGTAAGCGGCTGGGGAATAGGCCGCGTAGCCAATCAAAGTATCCATTGGGAAACGGTGACCACCTCCAATATCGGTATGGACGTTGGCCTGTTTGATAATAAATTAAACGTTACGCTAGACTACTACATCCGTGATACAAAAGACATGCTGTATCAACGCAGCCTGCCGGTAAGCTCCGGTATGACCAACGGCCACAACGCCTCCGATACCTATGTGCTGGATATGAACCTCGGGCAAATGAGGAATAAAGGCTTTGAAGTAACGCTTAACTATAAAGAGAATTTTGGAAAACTGGGCGTTAATCTCGGGTTTAATGCTGCCTTTAACCGCAACAGGATCTTATCTTTCGGTGGTGAAAAACTGCCTATAGACGCCGGTTCTGCAGGAGAATACTGGTCTGGGATCGTTACCCGCACACAACTGAACTCTCCCATTTCACAATTCTATGGCTTCAAAACAAAAGGACTGATACCTGATCAGAAAACGATCGATGAGCTGAATGCAAAAGCCCAGGCCAGCGGTAAGGCCTACTGGTACGCAAGCGGATCCGGCCCCGGGGATATCTGGTACGAAGACCTGAATGGAGATAACACCATCAACGACCAGGACAGAACCATCATTGGAAACCCGCTCCCTAAAGTGAGCTATGGCTTTAACATCGGGCTGTCTTACGAAGGCTTTGATCTTGCCTGCTTCTTCAACGGCGTGTATGGAAACGATATCTACAATGGTATGGATGGATACTACCAGAGTATTTATAACGACTTCAACACCACCTCCCAGGTATTCAACAGTTCCTTCATGTATGGCAACGGGCTTACCAGCCAGCCAAGATTTGGATACCTCAGCGGCAACGCGTTCCAGTATGATCCGAATGGCAACTACAAAAGGATCTCTGATTACCACATACAGAAAGGATCTTTCCTCCGTTTGCAGAACCTGCAGATCGGCTACAACCTTCCCCGGAAAGTGCTGGACCGCCTGAAGATAAGGCAGCTCAGGGTTTATTACAGTGGTCAGAACCTGTTTGTGATCACCAAAGTAAAGAATGTAGATCCTGAAGTTGGTTTTGCGGGTGCTAACTCAAGCGCTCTTGCCCAGGGGATCATTTCGGCAGAAGTGTATCCGAAAACAAGACTTCATTCATTCGGCATTGAATTCGGATTTTAATCCATCTTCTTAAACAGAAAAATTACTATTAATGAAACATACCATTATAAAACTTTCCTTCGTCCTGGGTTTAGGCATCTCGCTGTTCGGATGTAAGAAAGATTTTGTCGACGAATCCAAACCATACAACGTACTGAACCCGGATATTTTCCCGGAAACCATGGACCAGGTCGACTACTTCCTCAACTCCCCTTATGCCAATATACACAGCGTTGAGCTGTTTGGATTTTCAGGATTGGGAAGGTTCTTTTATAATATAGATCACACAGGAGATGTTGCATGGCTGGGAACCAGCGAATGGAATGATTTGCAGCTATTGCACGTGAACTCCGGCAACAGCTATGCGGGCGCCCAGTGGCGCGGCCTGTACAGGGGTGTGCAGCAGGCAAGAACATTCATAGACAACATTGTTCCCAATTTCAAACAAAAAAAAGGAAGCGGTTTATCTGCCGCCGATACACTGGCGCTGAGATATAAATTAGGCGAGGCTTACTACCTGCGTGCATGGCACTATTATTTCCTGATGAACTTATATGCACAGGAAGTGGTAGTAAAAAATAATGGCGACAACCCCAATCCCGGTGTGATCCTCTTCACCTCGGATATCAAAATAGGCGACCGTGCAGATGAAATGCGCCCGCGCAGTACCGTAAAGCAATGCTGGGATTACGTGATTGCCGACCTGAAAAATGCCATGGCTAATTTAACAGAACCATCTACCGGCGTCAAAAAAACCTGGACTGGCGCCAATAAAGGCCGCATCGACTACTTTGCTGCTGAAGCCTTACTTGGCCGCGTTTTAATGTACGAAGAACGTTGGAGCGAAGCCCGCGATGCCTTCGTGGATATTGTGCAGCAGTCAGGCAAATCGCTGATGAGCTTCCAGGATTATAATAATATGTGGAATGGTAACCCGCAATATGCTTCCAACGAAAATAATAATACGGAAGCCCTGCACCAGATCACGATCGTAAGATCCGGCGACAATGCCATGGCCGGCCCTTCGACCGCCTCGGCAGTCAGCCTGCTTTTCACGCAATTCTATGACAACGGCATTCCCGGAGGCGCAACACCCGGTTATGGTAATATGTATATGCACGACAGGAACCTTGGCCGTTTCGGGTTCCCGCAAACATACTATCCTGTTATGAAAGGACTGGGCACGCCAGCCCGTACCGTTGAAACTTCCTATGTTGATTCATGCCTGCACATGAAAACGCTGAAACGCTATGCTACAGATCCCGATCCGCGCTTATGGGTATGCGCCTACCAGCCATGGGTAGATACCGTGATGAACAGCGCTTCAAAAGTGGCAATATTACCTTATGGCGGAGGCACCGAAACGGAATACCAGATGAATGCAAAACAGGCCAGCGATATCATCAAACATGGATGGAGCCTTCGCAAATTCAACCTGTATGATGTGCAGGCCAGCCAGAACCCACGTATGCACGGCGCGGATTTCTACTTTACCCGCTTACCAGAGATTTATCTTAACCTGGCAGAATGCTACTGGAAACTGAGCGGGAATAATACCGATGCCAATGCGCTGGACTATATCAACCGGGTGCACCGCAGGGCCTGGGATCAGCAGCCTGGCGTGGATTACACAATGATAACATCAGGCACTAAGATCACTAAAGCGCAACTCCATCCTAATACTACAGATGCCGCATTCCAGGATCAACTGGCGTTGAACGCCCTCTATTATGAAACATGGGCCGAAACATTCGGAGAAGCCAAATGGTGGTTCAATGTAAGAAGATGGGGGCTCGGCGCGAATGAAGCAAAAGTATATGAAAAAAGCAGGGCCGGCGCCATTACCTGGACCTCAGACAACCAGTATGCGCTGCCTGTTTATCAAACAGAAATAGACAGAAATGTCAATTGTGTACAGAACAAAGGCTACTAGTATGCATATCAGGCTTGGCTTTGTTTTACTGGCAACATGCTTATGGTCGCATAAACCCGCCACACATGTTGTATGGCTCGATGAACTGGATTTATCTAATGTAGATCAATCCGCAGGAAAGGCAATGGCTAATCAGTCTATGTGGAAAACACCCCTCCTGGTTTCCGGCGAGAAATTCGGCAGGGGTGTTGGTACACATGCGGAAAGCGTATTCAGGATTCAGCTCGATGGAAAAACCTTGTCATTTAAAGCGCGTGTGGGCATCGATGACTCCGCACCGGAACATGAACTGAAACAGGCAAGCGCCGAATTCCTCATCACAGGAGATGGAAAAATTATCTGGCGCAGCGGTGTGATGCATGCCGGCGAAAAAGCAAAACAGCTGGCTGTTTCAACGAAAGGCATCCGGTCCCTTATTTTATCTGTAGATCATATGGGCGACGGAACCGCAGGCGACCGGGCAGATTGGGTGGATGCCAGCTTCGAGGTAGCCGGCGCCGATCCGGTGTCGGTAAAACGACCCGCAGAGAAAGCATCCATCACTACCCCTCCCCCTTTAAAACAGCCCGTTATCAATGCTCCTTACGTATATGGCGCCCGCGCAGGCCATCCCTTCCTTTTCAAGGTGCCCGTATCAGGTGAAAAACCCGTTACGGTAACCGCCACCGGTTTACCGGATGGATTGATGATAGATAGCAGCACAGGTATCATCACAGGAAAAGTAAAGAGAAACGGTAAGTATAAAGTGGCCGTTACTGCAAAGAACAGTTATGGTATTGATGTAAAGGAACTGGAAATAGCAGTTGATGAGAAAATAGCCCTCACACCACCCATGGGATGGAACAGCTGGAATGTTTTTGGCGCCGGTATCGACGACGGAAAGATCAGGGCGATGGCAGATGCCATGGTCAGCCTGGGGCTGATCAGCTACGGGTACTCCTACATCAATATTGACGATGGTTGGCAGGGACAACGCGGCGGGAAATTCAACGCTATTATGCCGAATGAAAAATTCCCCGACATGAAGTCGCTAACAGACTACGTTCACAGCAAAGGACTTAAGATCGGCATTTACTCTTCCCCCTGGGTACAAACCTATGCCGGCTATATTGGCAGCGGCGCAGATACACGGGAGGGAAAAGTGATCAATTCCTCCCGCAGGTACGGCGCTTTTTCTTTCGCAAAAAATGATGTGCAGCAATGGGCCGATTGGGGGTTTGATTATGTAAAATACGACTGGGTAACAAATGATATTGCACATACCGCAGAACTTTCCTACCTGCTGCGTAACTCCGGCAGAGACATGGTGTACAGCATTTCCAATGCAGCGCCTTTTGAGCTGGCGGAAGACTGGAACCACCTTGCCAATGCATGGCGCACCACCGGCGATATTCATGACTCCTGGTGCAGCATGACCACCATCGGGTTCCTGCAGGATAAATGGCAGCCATACGCCGCACCCGGAAGCTGGAATGATCCGGATATGCTGGTGGTTGGCAATCTTGGCTGGGGAAAAGACATTCATCCTACCCGCCTGTCGCCCAACGAACAGTACACGCATATTACCCTCTGGAGCATACTTGCAGCGCCTTTATTAATTGGCTGCGATCTGAGGGAAGTTGATTCCTTCACCTTACGCCTGCTTACCAACCGTGAAGTAATTGCTGTAGACCAGGACCCCGGCGGCATACAGGGGAAAAGAGTGGCGGCCGACAGGAACAGGAGAACCGAAATATGGGCAAAGCCCCTACAGGATGGCTCTATTGCAGTAGGGCTGTTTAACCTGTCGGACAATAACCAGGCAATCACCCTCCTTTGGGAACAGCTTGCCATTAAAGGCCCGCAGAAAATCCGCGACCTGTGGAAACAACAGGATGAAGGCGTAAGTAACAACAGCTTTTCATCGCAGGTACCATCGCATGGCGTGTTGTTCCTGAAAATAAAACCCATAAACTAAATTCAGCAACGGCAGTTAGCACAAAAGATTGATAGTAATGATGAAGAAATATATAAGTACGTTATTGTTTGTTCTCCTGCTGGCAGGCGGCAGCACTGCACAACAGGTAAAAGATGACCCGCAGCCTGCCGGTAAAATAAAAAAAATAGGTGATAAGCTGATACGGGAAACCCCCTTTGCTTACCGGCTGGTACTACCCGCCCGCAATCAGCGTTTCAACGGCCTGTGTTTTATCGACTTTGGCCGGTCATTTGGCAAAGGGAAAGAAGCGGTAGCTTATGCCTATACACAACTGACAGTACAGAGAGATACTTTGCTGTCAGTAGAAATAGCGCATAACGATGCCTGTAAGATCTGGTGCAACGGGAATCTTGTATATGAAAAGAACGGGACCAGGGACATTGCCATAGCAAGAGATGAAAGAAGCATGGCGATGCCGGATTCCTTTAAGGTATCTCTGAAAAAAGGCCACAATGACCTGCTGATAAAATCAGCCACCAGTGGAAAAGAGTGGTGCGTATTTTTACAGCCTCCCAGTGAGCATGATGCGGTAACGAATATGCAGCCAACTTACCCTGAAATCGGGTTAAAAAATGTAAAGCATATAGACAGCAGCGTTGCCACCCTGAGCAGCTGGCTTGTTTGCGGTCCCTTCCCGCCTGGTATAGATACCCCGCGGGCATTGGAAAAAAGTTTCCGGTTTGGCGCCATGTACCCCGGGCTTACTACCCCCGTTACATGGACCATTCCCAAGGTGGAAGTACTGGGCGATATGATAAACGCCAAAGCATGGGGCACTACCTATCAATGGAATTATCATAACGGCGGAGTAGCCTGGGCCATGGAGCAACTGAGCGAACTGACAGGAGAAAAAAAATACAGCCGGTGGGCGGCGGATTTCTGCGATTTCCAGATGGAAGGAATGCCTTTTGTAGACTACCAGGTAAATCAGCTCAGGGCTTACAACTCTGCAAACGCAATGGTCATTAACTCCAGGTTGCTCGATTTCACACTCGCGCCTTCCATGCCGCTCATCTACCGGTTACGGAAAGAAAAGGATTTCAAAAATAAATCCATCTACCAGGATTATATCGGTAAAATGATGAACTATGCGGAAAACGGGCAGATAAGAAGCCCGGGCTATACCAACTATGCACGCACCACGCCGGAGGAATACACCGTATGGGTAGATGATATGTTTATGGGCATTCCGTTCCTGGTGCAGGCAGGGCTGTATACCAGCGATCCTGTAAAGCGGAAATTGTTTTTTGATGATGCCGCCAGCCAGCTGCTGGATTTTACCAAACATGTATGGGATAAAGATGCCAGGCTTTTCATGCATGCCAATTATTCCCGACGTCCGCAGGTAAAACTGCCATATTGGTCACGGGCCAATGGCTGGGCCATCTGGGCCATGACAGAAGTGCTGCTGGAGCTCCCCGAAAATCATCCGAAGTACAAAATCATTTTACATCTCTACCAGGATTTTGCCAACTCTTTGATCCGTTATCAAAGCCCCGGAGGTTTCTGGCATAACGTAATTAACAGGAGCGATTCGCCGGTAGAAGTTTCCGGCACAGCTATATTCACCATGGCAATGGCAAGAGGCGTCAGGCTGGGCTGGCTGGACAGGAAGAAGTTTACGCCCATTGTTGAAAAAGGATGGAGCGCCATCGCTTCCGAAATTGAAGACGATGGTACCGTGCACAAAATATGTGTGGGCACCATGTGCTCGGAAGATGTGAACTACTATATGACAAGGCCCTTTTATGATAACGATACGCATGGATCATTTGCCGTTATTTTCGCGGGAATTGAAGTGCAGAAAATGTTGGATCAGCAGCGTAAAATGAGAAAATGATCAAGAGAAAATTCCCGGTAGCCGTATCCGCCCTCCTGTTATTGGGCGGATGCGCCTATCGTCATAGCGATATACGAACAAAGCAGGCGCCGTTAAACAAAAGTGAGATGGCTTTACTCAAAAAAGAATTATATGAAAGTGCAAACCATTACGATACCGCTCAGAAAATGATATGGGCTGTTACCAAAGAGAAGCATTATCACAGCGATCTTGATAGCGGTATTAAAGTGCATGATACAAGAAGCTCCATTCAGTATGCAGCAGCGCTGCTGCATACCGGCGATGCCGCCGATATACAGCGGGGCATCGCCATTACACAGGCGATCCTTTCCCTGCAGGAAAAGGATACGGCATTGCCATTCTGTGGCGTATGGCCCTACTACCCGGAAGATCCGATGAAAGGCCGCAAGGCGCCTGTTGATTACAACTGGGCAGATTTCATATCAGTATCTTTAATTGATATTGTTCTTAATGCTGACGATCACCTGGATGAAGAATTGAAAAAACAACTGAAAAATTCGCTCATCCTAGCCGCCCATGCGATCATGAAAAGAGATGTGAAGGCAGATTATACCAACATCTGTATCATGGGCGCCTATGTTTGCTACGTGGTGGGTAATTTATATGATCAACCCGGTATCCGCCGCTACGGGCAGCAAAAGCTGGCTTACTTCTACCACTATACGAAAAACAACAAAGGGTTCACCGAATATAACAGTTCCACCTATACGGTGGTAGCTATGAATGAACTGCTGCGGATGAAACAGGTCATTGCCAACCCGGCAGACAGCCGCATGGCAAATGAATTGTACAACCTGTGCTGGAGTATGATTGCCCGTCATTTTCACCCGCCTTCCGGGCAGTGGTGCGGTCCTAACTTCAGGGCATACAACGACCTGCTGACACCGGATCTGAAACAATTGCTCTTTTACGCCTCCAAAGGCAGGATTGAGCTTCCCGGTGATTACCCAAGAGCGCCTCATGTACTGGAACCTCATGAAATACCTGCTGCCATGATCCCTTCATTCCTGCAACAGGATCTGCCGCGTACAACCACCGATACATTTCTTGTTGGAAAGTACCAGCTTAAAAACCAGGTAACCTACCCGGATACGGTACTGCCGGCCAAAGACATTGTAGGAAAACTGTATGCACATCCGCTGTTTGCCCTTGCTTCCGTGAACCAGGGATACCTCTGGAACCAATGCCGCCCACTGTTTGCACACTGGGGCACAGCGGGAAAACCATCTTACCTGCGTGTGCGCTTCCTTCACAATATGTATGACTTTGCAGCCATGCATATCAAAAGTGTACAGGATGCTTCTTTTGTATTATCTGTTTTAAATGTTGCCTGTAACGGGGGGGATAACCACCCGGCTATTGACCGGATAAAAAATAATGTCATCTCAGCCACTGATCTGCGGTTACGGATTGAAACGGGCGGAGACGTCAGCGCATCCGTTTTTTCCATTTCCCCGCAAAATGAAAATGAGTTATTATTTACCTCCGGGCTAACGCACATGGTTATACGTATACCTTACTGCAACTGGAACGGGCTGCAGGGGCATTGGGAAGTTGGCGAAGATGAAAATAAAAAATGGGCGGATTATGTGATCTATTCCGGCGGCCGGAAAACATTTGACCTTGCAGCCATGAAAGAAGCGGTGATAGGTCTTTCTCTTTCCGTATCCGCCGGTCCCGTGCAAACTACTGATACGGATATAAAAGTTGATACAAACAATAAATATCTCCGGTTGTCCGGCAAAGGATTAATGGTGCAGGCGCTGAAAAAACCGGGTGATGAATTCAGGATAAAAAATGATTTCCAAACCGATTCAAAATAATATGCAGGTGAAACTTATTATACTGGGAGCCATGCTTCTTTCTGTATTACAGGTAGCCAACGGTCAGATGAAAGATCCGCAGGACTGGCTTGGTTATGAAGAAGTACTGGGCGTAAAGAACGGATTAAGAAGTTACGATTATGATGTAACCCTTACCGGGTCATCGGCGCCAGCCAACGTGTTTTGGCCCGGCGATGCCATCCGCCTGAAATTCCAGGTGATCAATCGTACCAATCAGGCCATTCATGCAGATGCAAAAGCATATGTGATCCGTTATGGCACAAAAGGAATCCCTAATGATATCTGGCTGCCCAGGATGGTAAAAATGGACGATGAAAAAGTAATCCCCATTAAGCTGGATATTGCTCCCAATGGTTATGTGGATACTGAAATTGCGGTGGATGATATTAAAGCATACGGCGGGTATGCCGTTGTATTTGATCTTGGTAAAAACGGCCGCAGGTTAGGTACCAGCTTTGTGCTGAGTATGAAACCATCTCCCGTAAAGATGCAGTATCCCAGGCAATCGCTGGATTATCTTGGCGTCGACTTCCTCCAACGGATGGGCGTACAGGCCATCCGTTATGGAGTGCCTTACATGGCAACCACCAACCCAGGCTATCAGACCTATATGCAGGGCCTGAAACGTGAAATGAAAAACTTCCACGACAATAATATTACAGTGATGCTGATGTTCGGGGAAGGACAAACTGCGCAGTCGATGCCCCTGGGCACAAGCAGGCCACACCTCGACAGCAGCGGGAAATTTCTCCGTACCAAACAGGACCTCGTTTGGATGCCGGATATGGATGAGGACTTCAAAAAATATGTA
The DNA here is from genome assembly GCF_036569185.1 of Chitinophaga sp. Classification (GTDB taxonomy): domain Bacteria; phylum Bacteroidota; class Bacteroidia; order Chitinophagales; family Chitinophagaceae; genus Chitinophaga. Next base: position 18,126 of record NZ_DATCRD010000365.1, on the reverse strand, counting down.
AAGGAATTATGCATGAATTTTGGCTGGCCCAACGGACCGGTCACTTCGGTATGCCTGTGGAATGAACCCTGGGAAGGGACTTCCATTTCAGGCTGGCAGGCAGACATGCTCCGTTACCGTGAGATTTATACAAAAATGGCAGAAGCGGTATTGGAATCACGTAAAGAAAACAGGGATGTACTGGTAGGTGGCGGCGACTCCAACTCGAATGCGTTCGATAAGTTCTTTGCTGATGGTACCCTGAAAATGCTTCCCATATTCGACTTCCTTTCCATTCATTACCAGGGCATGGAATCGCCGGTATTGTATCCGGAGTTTAACAACCGTAAAGACTATAAAGGGAAAGTAAAAATATGGGATACCGAAAGCTGGGTAGGTAATACCGACGACCGTATCGGCCTGGTGGTAGCGGCCAGTCGCTCTGCAGGGTACGACCGGTCCATGGGGGTTTACGGGGGATATATGTACTCCGGTGACCCGCATCGTTCTGTTCAGAGTATGACCATCCATACAAAATACGGGTTGGAAACGATCCCAAAATTACATAACACCTGGTCTACCGCTGCTGCTATGGGCGCCACGCAAAGCTTTATCGGCGAACGGGAATTTAACCGCCTGTTGTTTACCAACGGGCTCCCCTGGATCATGTTATTTGATGGATACAACAACAACCCGGAAGATGGCAGCATCGTTATTGCCGGCGACCTCGGAGATGCATTTGGCGCCGGCCATGTGCTGTTCAGGAACGTACGGAGCCTGACGGAAGCCAGGAAACGGCAAAAACTATACGATCTCCTGGAAACAACAAAAGATAATAACATACGTAAAAAAACAACAGAAGCACTTGAACAGTATTATCCTATTACGGATGGTAAAATGATCGTAAAGGCAGATCCTTCGTTCCTGTTATACGATTTTTATGGGAACAGTATCCCTCCTCATAACGGGGTTTTCACCATCCCGCTCAATTACCAGGGATATTTTATGCGGGTAAATGGCACCGCCCACGCATTTAACAAACTGGTAGCCGCCGTGAAGCAGGCGAGAATAGAAGGATATGAACCACTGGAGATTATAGCACATGATTTTACTGCGCCCATTGAATCAAAACCAGGGATGCAGCTGCAACTGACCAACATTTTGAACCGTCCTGTAAAAGGTAAACTGACCATTACTGTTGGCAACCTTCAGTTGAGTTACCCGCAAACAGTTGCTTTCAATGCCAATGAAACCAAAACCATTACCGCGCAGGTAAAGCAGGGTACGGCCGCTAAAGAAAACAATTACCCGCTGTATGTGCATTTCGACGCAGGAAATGACGGCTTTGCCGAACACCGCGAAGAAATGCATGTTAACTACATCGCTAAAAAAAGTATCACGATAGATGGGGACCTGGGCGACTGGGCCGGGGTCATTCCGCAAACCATCAAAGGGTCCCCGAAGGCCAGTATTTCATTAACAGAGGCGGCATGGCATCCTTACGAGAATTTTGATACCACATCCGAAGGGCTGGCAAATACCTACATGGCTTACGACGATCAGTATTTTTATTTCGGAGCCAAAGTGGCAGACAAAACGCCGAGCAAAGGCGCTCCCCGTTTTGAAACACGCGACGATGATCAGTACTTTTACCCCGATACCGCTTACATGCAAACCATGTATGCGATGGAATCTGTACTGATCAGGCAACCTGTTGCCGCTACCGATAAAGCCGCGCTGCAGCTTCCTTCCGGCGGCCGCGTGATGAACTATTATGAAAATTCAGCTACCACCCGGTCTGTTGGCATGGATATAGATCTGCCGGTAGATAAGTACACACATACTGCGCTATATTTTCCGGGTATTAATCAACGGAATGTTTCCATCACCGTATACGATCAGTTAAGCGGGAAAGAATTGCTCACCACCAACATTGAAAACTGCTGGAACGGCGCATACCTGAACCTGGAACTGGCTGGAAAGCTGCGCATCCGTTGTTCCGCCATTACCTGGGACAGCTGGAGAAACACCACCAAACTGGCAGGCATCTTCTTTGACCCGTCTGATAAGATCATAGACAACAATAATAAAAGTGCAACTGCTTCCCTGGCAGGAAAAGATTTTGATACGCAGGGCAACTGGATAGGCGTATATGGTAAATCCGGCTATTATTTACCTGGCTCACGGATCTCACTGGCAGGAAACATCCGATGCACACCGGTAAGCAGGAACGAGCTGGTGACATTGGTGTGGCCTGAAAACGTAAGGAAATTCTCTTATCGTAAAACAGGCACGCTACCGGATGGGATGACAGGAGAAAAATTCGATAATATCCTGATCGCGTTCAATGCGATCCCTGTTGGTGAAGATGGAATGGAAGCCGCTCCTAAAGGCACTATGCCGCGTTATACCGGGTACAAATGCACGGATTATGAATATGCGCTCAACACCGTGGCTGCTGAATATGGCGGCGGATATGAAATCTGGAGATTACTTGTTCCCGGCATGCCCCGTAAACACTTCTTTCCCCGACAGCCCAAATCACCTTTTGATGGCGCGGTCAGGAACGGTAAGCTCGTCACCCTGCGCAAAGGCAATACCCTGTTCACAGAGTGCGCCATTCCATGGAGCGAGCTGCCGGATGTAAAGCGGATCATTGACAAGGGTGGGAAAGTAAAATTCTCCGCAAGAATCAATGACGACGGCGCCGGCGCCGCCTGTATGGAACTCGCACGGGAGCGCAGCGTATCTAAAATAAATGCCCGGGCCTTTCATCCCGACTGGAAAGAGCACTGGGCCAATGAAGTAGAATTTGGAATAGAAAAATAACCCAAGCCATGGTCAGATACTTAATTCTCCTTTTTTTAATTCCTTTCATAGCAGGGTGCGGCACCAAAGCCGATCATACAAATGAGCACATAGACGTGCTTGGTTTTGTAAATCCTTTTATCGGTACAGGCGGCCACGGTCATACGTTTCCCGGGGCTGCCTACCCATCGGGCATGGTACAGTTAAGCCCCGATACGGGGCTCGATGGATGGGACTGGTGCGCAGGCTATCATTATTCCGACAGTTCAATCATTGGCTTCTCCCATACACACCTTTCCGGCACCGGGCGCTCAGACCTGCTGGATGTAATGCTGATGCCAACAGTGGGTAAAATAACGCTCAGCCCCGGCAGCAAATCCAAACCAGGAGAGGGATACCGCTCCAGGTTCTCCCACGATGAAGAAGTTGCCACACCCGGTTACTATAAAGTAAGGCTGCAGGATTATGATATCACAGCCGAGTTAACCGTTTCCCCGCGTTGCGGCTTTCATCGCTATACCTTCCCTGCAAATAAAGCGTCGCATATAGTACTGGACCTGTCTCATCACTATGCTACCGATTCAGTACAATTTACTTCGGTAAATATTGCAGACAGTTGTACCATAACAGGCGAAAGACAAACCAAAGGATGGGGCGAGCCGGGAGAAAAAGACTGGGTACATCAACGGTTATTTTACGCGATAAAAGTTTCAAAGCCCTTCAGTTCATCCATTGCGGCAGACGGCAATTATATCTCCAATAAAACCGCCTCCGGCAAAGACCTCAAAGCCATACTCAGTTTTGAAACATTGAAAGATGAGATGGTGCTGGTAAAGGTGGGCATATCTCCGGTAAGCGTTGAAAATGCCATGGAGAATTTATCTTCAGAGATACCAACCTGGGATTTTAACGAAATACTCACGCAGGCACAGCTTAAATGGGAACGTGAACTGTCGAAGATCAGGATCACCGCCCCTGATAAAACCAAAACGATTTTCTATACAGCCCTGTATCATAGCCTGGTTTCCCCATACCTGTTCAATGATGTGAACAAGGACTATACAGGGTTTGACGCCCGGACACATAAAGCGGAAGGTTTCAGAAATTATACGGCCATGTCATTATGGGACACCTTCCGTTCCCTGAACCCGCTGTTGACAATACTTGATACCGGCAAAGTAAATGATATTATAAAATCAATGCTTGCGCAATATGATCAGTCCGGCCTGCTACCGGTTTGGCCCTTATGGTCCAGTGAAACAAACTGCATGATCGGGTATCATTCAGTGCCTGTAATTGTGGATGCCTATTTTAAAGGGATCAGGAATTATGATGTGAACAAGGCATATGAAGCCATGAAACATTCCGCGATGCAGGATGCGTTTGGAATAAAGGAGCTGAAGCAATTTGGCTATATTCCCTACAACCTGTACAACAAGTCGGTTTCCACCGCGCTTGAATATTGCTACGACGATTGGTGTATTGCCCAAATGGCAAAGGACCTGGGCAAAGCAGAAGATTATGCTTACTTCATGAAAAGAGCATTGTCGTACAGCGTCTATTTTGATAAGGAATATAAGCTGATGAACGGATTTTCAAGTACCGGTAACTTCCGTCGTCCGTTCGATCCCTTCTTTTCTTCCTATAAGCAAAGTGATTGGGTAGAAGGAAATTCATGGCAATACTCCTTCTTCGTGCCCCACGATGTACAGGGCCTGGTAAATCTTTATGGCGGGCCGGAAGGATTCGGAAAGGCGCTTGACAGCCTGTTTTCCATATCCTCTACCCTACCGGGAAATGAGGTACCGGTAGATATCAGTGGTCTTATCGGGCAATATGCACACGGAAATGAGCCTGGTCACCATGTAGCCTACCTGTACAATTACATTGGTCAGCCGCATAAAGCACAGGAAAAACTGCAGCAGATCATGACCACTTTGTATACAGATCAACCGGATGGATTGGCAGGAAATGACGACTGTGGGCAGATGTCTGCCTGGTATGTATTTAGTGCCATGGGATTTTATCCCGTGAATCCCGCGGATGGTATATATGTATTTGGAAAGCCAATGGTCGCCTCTGCAGTAATACAGGTAAATGATAAAACATTTACCATAAAGGCAACCGGCCTGAGTGATAAAAACAGGTACATTCAATCGGTGAAGCTGAATGGAAAGCAGTACACGAAATTATTCATTACGCATAAAGATATTATAGAAGGAGGAGATCTTGAATTTATAATGGGGGCTGAACCGGGAGTATTTAAACCGGTCACACTGCCGCCTTCTGTTTCCCAGGCAGCTATTGAAGTGGTTGATCAAAGCTCTGCTCATAAACAACCTGGCCGTTGAGTTTATTCACCTTAACATAATCCACCGCGCCACATCCTTTGAATCGCAGGATCAATTCATTAGCCATACCTACAGACTTAGTGTACCCGATGTTGTAGATTTCTTGTCCGTCAAGGTAGAAAGCAGATTTTTTGTTTTCTACCCTGATTCCCATAACATGCCATTGGGAGGCGTCGAAATTAAAATTGGTTAGGTTGAACTCATCCCCTTTGATCGTCTTTTCCCCGCTGATGAATTTTATGTATGCATACCCCGCCTCATTTAAGGCAAAACCATGCGTGCCAGTACTGGAGGAAAGATACATCATGACATCGGAAACCGGGATGGCAAAATCTTTCGGGGAGTTACGCACTCTGGCTTCAAACATAAAATTATCGCCATCCACCAGTTTTTCCTTATAGTATACATAGCTCACAAATAAATGACCGGGGCGCGCTTCCGCTACCACGCTATCTATGGGCAGGCTCAGGTATCCTTCTTTATTATATGCCTGGCTAACAGGCAAAGTCCTGAAAATGCCTTTCCGCTCATTACGGGTAAAAACAGACCAACCTTGTTTGCGGTCTTCTATAGTGATGGTTTTTAGGATGCGTCCTTTATATTCCAGCCGGCAAAGCCCGTCGCCTTCATAGATGTAGGTAGCATTTACTTTCCCCACATTCCTGGTTAACCGCTTTTCAGCCGTATCGCCATTGGCTTCCTCGTATACCAGTTTTATATCCTTTAAAAGCGGGGAGGGAATATTATAGGAAAAGGTTACCGTTAATGGGTTAGCGCCTTTCGGATTCGAAACAGAAAATTCTATTTGCGACAACAGGTAATCCGTATACATCTCCTTTATTTTCAGAGTATATAAAAGATATCCGCTAACAATCAATAACAGGGCGGAAAGTAACCAGATATACACACGGCTTGCCTGCGGCGCCGGTGGAACCACCGGTAAGGTTGCCTCCTGCTTGGGTTCTTCCCCCGCTTCAATAGCATCTGCCGACGTATTGGCAGTTTCTGATAACCGGGTCTTTTTGAGTACAAAATCTGTGTATCCCGCATAGCCCAGGAAGCTGCACAGCGCATCTCTTGTTGCCAGCTGCGGATTACCGGTACGTTGTTGAAAAAAACGCTTTAGGGTATTGGCATTAACTGTAACTTCCGTAGACTCATAGATCATGTTTTCCAATGTCTTAAACTGGTCAAGATCCCAGGAATCCGGTGGTCCCCAGGAAATAAAGCGGGTAGTATATTCGCTGATTATTTCCTTTATATAGCGTCTGTCCCTAACGTCGTCCATCATATCTACAAATATAGCTTTGGTGGTTGATTGCTGTTGGTGGAATTTTAGCGGAATATTACAACAATTTCCTGCTTCCCGGAAATTTTATATTCACGGTGGCAGCCCGAAGAGGAACCTGCGGTAGTTAATCACAACATTCAGTTCTTAAATGTTCCGTTATGGCGGGTTATAGAAAGCAAGACCTGCTTAAAATAAACTGAAAAGGCGCTGCCAAAAGAATTTGCAGCGCCTTTTTCTATTATATCTATCAGCCAGTTTTATTGTACGAGGAGTTTTTTGAGTGTTTCAGCTGTTTCGGGCTGGCTGGGCCTCGTTGCATTGTTGCTGAACAACTTGCCTTCCTTGTCGATGATCATGTAATGCGGAACGCCACTGATATTGAATGTTTTTGCAACTACGCTTCCGGTGCCGGCTTAGCGGTACGTGAATTATCAATATTGCTGAACAAAGCCGTTTCCGTAGGTACAGCTGCCGTTTCCATGGTAGCCGCATACATAGAGAAGTCCGTTTGCCCGGTTAATACCATGCGGGTATTTCCCAGGTGATCCTTTACAAAATAATCATACTTAAATGCCAATGGTTGTCCTGCTGCGAAAACGGCACGCACCCGCCCCTCTTCATGACCTAAAAACTGCAAAGTATCATTCTGATAAACAAAACCACCTATATAATCTGTCGTAGTAACTTTGGCCGGAGTAACGGTATTATCTGTAACGACTTTTTTTAGCTTGTTACCCGTGGCGTCATACTGGTATTTAATTAGCCCTTTGCCGGTGATCGTAATACTCTCAGGCAGGTTCAGGTGATTATAACTGATGGCACGGGTAGTGGCAGGTTTAAAAAATACCTCCAGTTTTGAGATATAAATTCACGTCTTCAACACCCGCTTCAAATATTCCTTCAGCCAGCCGGTGGCCATTTCATCATGCTGATGGGTGGCCATCCTCTATACTAGCTTCATCCCCCATCGTCTGCCGTTGATGGAAAGACTACCTAGCATGTATTTAGCGAGTTATCTCGGCATTGCGAGAGAAACGCTTTCGAGGATTAAGAAAGGTTGGAGATGAAGGAGCCGGTGAACACGCTGGTTGTACCTGAAGGGAATATCATGAACATTGGCTTTGCTAATGCCTGCTTGTTGGATAACACCATTATGATATATGACAACATGCAGCTTATAGCCAATATACCAGCTCCTGTTTACAGCACTATAACCTTTTGCCGGAGCACGTCTCAAAATCATGCCTGAAGGATTTGAATGATCGTTTCGTTCTAATGTTGTACATCGAGGTTTTTATAGTTATTAAATCAATACGATTGCACAACATTTTTTATTTCAAAACTATATACATATTATTCATTATCATTTATTTTACATCTTCAATAGCACAAAGACTTTAAAATTATAAAATGAATATAAAAGCAATTACTTTTACTGGAATAAAAAGCAATTGCTTTTAGGCAATTGTTGCAACGAATTTTAAGAATGACGACAAAATTATTAATAAACTACTTCGAAAATCTTCTTCCTTTAAATGAAGACGAAAAGTCTATTGTGGAAGAAGCTTTCAAGGAGCGAAGAGTTAAACGAAGGCAACTTATCCTTCAAGAAGGCGATATATGCAAACACCACACGTTTGTAGTTGAAGGCTGTTTTAGAATGTACATGGTGGACGAAAAAGGTAAAGAACATAATCTGCAGTTTGCTATTGAGAATTGGTGGATTACGGATATTGGCAGCTTCTATTCGGAGGAGCCGAGTAGACTTTACATAGAAGCCCTGGAGAACTCTATTGTCCTTCAATTAAAAAAGGAAGATCAGATCAAACTCTTCGATAATAACCAAACATTCAACCGAATCTTCAGGATTCTTACAGAAAAAGCTTTGGTAAGTGCCCAACGTAGAATCCTGCAAAATATCAGCTCCACCGCAGAGGAGCGTTATCTCGACTTTTTAAAAAGGCACCCCTACTTTTTTAACCGGATATCTAACGTTCAGATTGCCTCCTACCTGGGTGTAACGCCAGAGTTCCTTAGCACCATCCGGAATAAGATCGCCAAATCTTAATCTACATTAAGGTTCTTTCTTAAACTACCATATAGGTAGATACGGTGCATCACCACCATCTTTGTGTCGTCGTTTAACTTTAAAAACGTTCAAGATGGAAAAGAAAATAATTGCGGTCGTTGGTGCGACTGGTCTACAAGGAAAAGGAGTGGTAAATGCGCTAATGAAGGAGGGTTCTTTCAAAGTCAGAGCCATTACCCGAGACCCGAATAAATATCAGGGACAGGCTGATGAAGTGGCACAAGCAGATCTAATGGATCCTGAATCATTAATCAATGCTTTCAAAGATGCCCACGGGGTATTTGTAGTGACTAATTTTTGGGAAGGAGCAGATGAATTAGCACAAGGAGATATCGCTGTTAAAGCTGCAAAAAAGGCTAATGTGAACCACTTCGTTTGGTCTACTTTACCAAACGTTGAAAAAATAAGCAACGGTCAGTTTGTAGTCCCTCAATTTACTGGAAAAGCAAAAGTTGATAGTTTAGTAAGGAATGCTGGATTTGCAAATTACACATTCGTTCAGCCACCTTTTTACTTTCAAAACTTTAAAGGGCACACAGCTCCCCAACAGCAACAAGATGGTTCTATCGGCTGGATGTTACCCATCGACCCAAACAAGAAAGTAATCCATATGGGAGACATCAGCGACTTGGGGAAAGTAGTTGCAGGAGCGTTTCTAAATCCCGGGAAGGTAGGGAAAGGAAGCTATTTATCTTTGGCTACCGAATTGAATAGTTTCAATGATGTATTGAAAGTTTTCAAAGCTAACGGGAAAGAATACAGTTTTAATTACGTTCCGGCAGAGGTGTTTTCCAGCTTCTTTGAAGGAGCAGGAGCACTTGCCCAGTTGTTAGCTTACTTCGAATCCTATTCATATATGGGTCCAAGTTCAGACGCTCAAATTCAGATGGCCAAAGAGATTTCAACTGAGCCGTTTACCCCATTAGATGAATGGATTAAATTAAATGCGCTATAAAATCAAAAATTTATTTTGTTTTGAAAATAGATGGTGAGCGCAAATTGCAATATATGGTTACAATACACAGCCCAAAATAATAAAACCTGCTACAACAAGATATAAAAACAAAAGCTGGCACATGGGCTGTGAAGGGCCGATGCTATTAAGTAAGTTATGAAGAAGCCAATGTCAGTACTTCCGGTGTAATAGGTATCTATAATATCCCGGCAGCCAATAAGCCATTGGTGCTGAAAGATCAATACAGTGGCTTTGGGAAGGCGGTATCTATGTGTTATAAAGAAGTGCTGTAGCTGATGTACTAAACGATCCAAAGTTGTAATGCTTCATCAAATGGCCCTGCAGCTATCTGCTGCAGGGCTTTTTATATAAGCCGGTACCCTTGTAGATCAGCGGTGCGGGATCAGATAGCATTACTGACGAAAGTGTGGGTTTGGCCGGTAAGCGGATCTTTTGAGGTAGAGCAGATCATAAAGGTCTGGACGGTTGTTGAAGCTGAGAACTTTGTTAATGGCAGGTGACTCTTCCGGCAGTCTCCATTCGTCGGGTACGGCCACCAATGGAATTAAGAAACAGTTTTTTTCAGCAGCTGTATCTGTCAGAAAAAAAACTTTGTGCGCTAGGGTAAAAATCCGGGTCGACTGTATCCTTATTATAGCTCCATCTCTTTGGAGTCTGAATAACTCAAAATCTGCAATCCGAACCCAATATGCGCATGTTTAAAAAAGTAAATATTCCCACTTTTATCCAGGTTATAGCAGCACTATACGGAGATCCGGTTATTGCAACTTCTTTACCACTTTACGTATTACATCTGGCGCCAGCCTAAAAACGGAACAGGTTATCATGCCAGGGGAACTTCCACGAGTCTCCGCGAAATATTATTTATTCGAATTTGCCAAAATCAGGTGAATTATTTCTTTCTCATTTAAAATCAATCAAAATGAAACCTGAGATGTTTAAGAACTCAAGGCTGGTTTATGCAGCTATAGCTTTAATGGCATTTGGTTGTACCAAGCCTAACGTTATAGAGATCGGGGATCCACCGGTTATCATCAAACCGGCCATTAATAGTAGTGCAACTTTGGACTGGAATACTACCTACCAGCCTATTCAGGGTTTTGGTGTGTTTGCGGGAAGGGCTATACCATTTTTCGAATCAGTCCACAGGGACACCGTTCTTGCAAAGTTGTTTGGCGATAACGGGCTTCGTCTGAATATGATCCGCGGAGAGATTCATTGGAGCTGTGCTTACAATCCGTCCAATTGGAATGTAGCCCTGCACGATCCCCGTGTCGATATTACAACAGATCCTCAAAACGCGGTGTACAAAGAATTGGACTGGTTAAAAAAACAGGAGCTCAGTCAATTGTGGATACTGAAGAAGGCAAAAGAGCGTTACAAAGTACCTGTTATATATGCTTCGGCATGGACTCCTCCTCTTGCCATGCGGATTAATCCCAAATCTGAAAAACCGGGAACAATGCAACTTGCGGCTTATGTGAATGCTGTGCTTAATAAAAAAGACACCACCGGCCTGCTCGATGCCTTCAGAAATGGCAACGGCTTTGCCACTGGCGCCGACACCCTCTTTAACACACTTAATTTTAAAACCTCAGCGAATAGTTATGCAAATTACATTGCGGGATATTTGCGGGCGCATCAAAAAGAAGGTATCAGCATTTATGGTGTAAGCCCTTCTAACGAACCGGATAATATTGCTGCTGAATGGGCAAATTGTGTCTGGTCGCCCAGGCAGCTTGGACAGTTTATTTCAAATAATTTAAGACCTGTACTAAACAGCTCAGGGTTTTCAAAGGTGAAGATCTTATCTCCCGAAGCCGCTTCATGGGCAGCGTCTAATGACTATCTGAACGGCTTTTCAAAGCCTGATTCCAAATGGTGGCTTGCCGATGGCATTAACCTGTTGATACTGGGCTTCAGGCAGGCGTTTTTCGGAGAAGAGCCAATGGATCGGAGTAATATTGATATTTATGCCACACACTGTTATGCAGATGCCTATGATGCAGAGGCTCAATTGAATACTGGTGGTAAAGCCGGTGGTCTTCTTGACCTGAAGCCGGGCTCATTAGCGGTATCAGGAAAACCTATCTGGGTAACAGAAGCTTCAGATGCAACTGCCCCGGCAGATACCTCTATGGCAGAAGGGCTACACCTTGGAATAAACATATTCAATGCCCTGACAACAGGCAATGCAAGTGCCTATACTTTCTGGCTTGGGCTTTTAGATACCAGAAATAATGAGGCTTTGATATGGGAAGACGGGCCTGCCGGAAAGTTAACCTATCCCAAATTGTACGATGTAATGGGAAACTTCTCCCGCTACATAGGCGCAGGCTATGTCAGGATCGGTGCAACACAACCAAATGCAGACCTGCGGATAACGGCCTTTAAAGACCCTGCATCCGGTAAATTTTCCATCGTTGTTATCAACTCAGGAACCGCGGACCAGCACTGTACATTAAGCCTGACAGGTTTCAAATCAGGTAGATTGACTGGCTACCTTACGAGCGACGCAAGCAGCAGTCACTGGCAGTCTGCCGTTATTCCTGTAAATGCCGATGGGACGTTTAGTGCTACCGTACCTGCTAAGAGTATCATCACCTATACAGGCGTCAAAAAATAACCTGCTTCGCCAAATTCGAATAAATAGCCATGCAGTTTTTAGAAGAACGGGATAGTCTTTCAACTATCCCGTTTTTTTATCCAATTAGCTTCCACTCTATGGAGTTACCTGTAACCTGCGCGAATAAAAAACATTTGATACAGCCTGATACTTTGAACTGTCACTAACCCTGACGTCATAATACATCACAAATTTCAATTTATTATCTTTTACATATTGGGCGGTAGCAACGCCCGTTTCCGTGGAGTTAATGTTAAAATCGATACCCAGGCCAAGTTGATACTTTTGCATCCCGAACTGGTTTAAATAATCGGTTAATCTATAGCCGGGATCTCCACCATAAGACATTTCCCATCCATAGGTCAGCAGGTCCGCCATCATTACGTCCTTTCCATCCATATTGACAGGTTTGGCAAAGTCGTCATAATCTGTGAACAAAGCTTTTGCTATAATCAATCTCTTACCTGGATGTCTATAGTCCTCTTCTTTCCAGATGTTTTTCAACTCAAAGAGCACTCTCGTGATTGAACCGAAATTCGGTCCTTTTCGATACTGCGCATATTCTTCGTCTATATCAATCCCATCCCAACCATATTTATTGATCGCTTCGTTAACCTGTAAAGCAAACTTTTTTGCCTGTTGCTGCGTGTTGAAGCTGTTCCATCCTGCATCTTCATGATCAGGCATAATATCCATCAAAACTATCTTTCCGGCTTTCTTAAGCGCCGATATATCCAATTTTAACTCATCATTCATCGTAAGCGAATAACGCCCCGGATCATTATGCCTTTGCGCAGGGTCATCAATTTGCTTTCCGTCAGATGTGTATAAATCCGATCTCTTGATAGCCGCTGCAGAAGGTGAAAATAGTTTAGAAGCCTCCCACTCTTTATATGCCAGAACATAATCCCCTGCATCAGGATTGGTCTCCCCTCTGAGTTTGGGAGACTTCGCCGGTAGGATTTTTGCCGATTCGAAGACAATGGCAATGTCAAAAAATTGTTCCGGGAGATATTTCTTTGATTCTTCGTTTGAAAGTTCAAACTGAAACTTATTAATTTCAGTAATGCGCCCGGCATTTACTTTCACATATCCAACATGTTGGTAACTGCTATCCTTTACAATTAGAGGCTTTAGGGTTTTATCTTCTGATCTTAACTCATTATCAGTCTTGCAGCCTGGCATCAAACAACCAAGGGCAAATACGATCAATGGTGCGCTGATTTTGGGTATACTGTTCATAGTAGCTGGGTGTAATAATTAGATTGGTTTATTTATAAATAAAACATCGGGCTCAAATGCCAGGACCGGCGAGCTCATTAAACAGCAGATACATCAGTCATGACTTTTTACCCTCCGGAACTCCAAATATTTTTCCGGCAAACCATCAACTGCAATTACCGGTTCTCCCAACGACATGAAGTTATAACCCAACACCTTTATGTTATATCACGTCTCCAGTACTAATATTAAATTAATGTAAACTCTGTTTTCCCTTTGGGGTATAATGCCAGGTACATGTATCTCAGGTACAGAAAGGACCGGCCCGTGATGAATTCAGAACTGAAAAAGGTATTTCACCGGAGGCTTAAAAACGCGGCCTATGAAAACACTATGCGCTATTTAAATTACAGATTTATGGGTATAAATATACGTTTCTTACGAAGCAATGTACTTACAGTTATATGTATTGCCTTGTTGCTACCTATACCACATCTATTGCATGCACAAGCAAATCGCTTTTCCTTTGATGCTACTACTTATAAATGGCCAGATAGTTCACCGGGAAAACTCGTTTTGTCTGATTTGAACGATGATACGAAGGATGAAATAATTGTGGCCAGCCCTAAGCAAAAGAAGATCTATATATGGGAGGGAATTCCGGCAAACGATGGACAATCCTGGGCAATGAAAGATAGTATCTCATTGGATGGAAGGATACTTTCTTTTTGCATTGGTGACATTGATGGCGATTCAAGGGAGGATATTATCACCTTGTCAAATAAAAAGGGTTACAACAGTGTTGTTGACATATTTCTGAACAGGTCGGCCGGAGGGGTGATGAAATTTGAAAAAAAGCATCGTATAGAAACGAATGGATCCGCCTATTATGTTGCCGCGGCAGATCTCGATGGCGACAAAAAAACAGATCTTATTGTAGCTGATTTTGAAAAAAAATCTTTAACATTTCTGAGCAACTCCACCGATAAGGGTATTATAAATTTTTCAAGATCTAACCATGATCTGGGAATACGTCCTAATTATTTTGTTGTAAAAGATATTAATGGTGATGAAAAACCGGATTTGATCATCTCCGATTACGATAAAAATTCCCTGCTTGTTTTGCAAAATTCCACTTCATCGCCCGGAAGAATATCTTTTACCCAGGCTGATAAATTAAACACGGGAAGCGGGCCTATAGATTGTGTTGTCGAAGATCTTGATGGCGATAAAATGCCTGACATTGCTGTTGCAAATTTATTTGACAATTCGCTTTCAATTTATCTGAATGCATCATCGCCAAAGGGTCAGGCTCACTTTACAGACATAAAAGCAGCGATATCAGTTAAAAGTCCAAGCTCATTGGCTGCGGGCGACCTGGACAACGATGGTATGCCGGAAATAGCCGTAAACAGCGAGAAAGATAATAATACGGTTATTCTGAAAAACTATTCCTTCTTACATAATATATCATTTGAAAAGATCCGGGAAATACCTGTTGGCAGCACTCCGCAACATGTTTGCATCAGGGAGGTTGGAAAAAGCAAACAAACAAACGTGATCGTATCCAATTCTTACAGCGACAACTTTTTTGTTTTAAAGCCCCTTCAGCCAAAGAAGGACCTGCCCTCAGCTGATACTGTTCTATTATCAAAACAGGACGAAAGCAACATCTCAAAGATATCCCTATACCCTAATCCGGCGAGGTCGGCAGTCCGGATTTCATTTAGTTCTTCAGTAAAAAGAACCGGAGATATACTTGTGAGCATCATCAATGCGCTTGGGCAGGAGATGATATGTGAACGTCATAGTGCCACTAATTTAATAACGATGGACATCAGTAAGCTCGCAGTGGGTTGTTATTGGGTCCGTTTAAGCTCGCCCGGGTTCCATTTTAAAACCTTAAGGCTGGTTGTAGAATAGTCATTGATTAAAAATCGCACCTCATAACAAAAAAGCCCACCAATGGAATCCAGACGTGATTTTATAAAAAAACTGACAGCTTTGTCCGGAGGCCTGGCCCTGGATAAACTTCCCGGCGCTATTCAAAGAGCATTTGCCATAAACCCTGATCCTGGCACTACCTACCTGGATGCCGAACATATTGTTTTTTTAATGCAGGAAAACCGATCATTTGATCATTTATTGGGAACCCTTCAGGGGGTGAGGGGATTCAATGATCCCCGGTTCCTGCAACAGGAAAATGGTAACCCTATCTGGTTGCAGAGCGATGCTACAGGAAACACATATGCGCCTGTTAGATGTGATATTAAAAACACCAATGTTACCTGGGCCGGCGGATGCCCACATGAAGCGGAAAATCAGATAGGGGCGAGAAATTTAGGGTATATGGATAAGTGGATAGATGAAAAAACGCCCAAAACCATGCAGTATTTTACCCGTGAAGATCATCCCTTTTATCATGCGCTTGCCGATGCCTTTACCGTATGTGACCATTATTTCTGTTCCTCATTAACTGGCACCTCCCCCAACAGGTCTATGTTTTGGACGGGCAAACTGACAGGTCGTAATGTATTTGACCCGGATAACTCCGGTAAAAAAGCTCATATGGATAATGCTTCATTTGACAAACCCGGAACCTGTGATTGGCTAACGTTCCCGGAAGTGTTGCAAAATAACGGGATAACCTGGAAAGTTTACCAGAACCAGACTTATATGAATTCGCTCCGCATATCTGACATTTTACAACAGGTACCTGCTGTTGCCGCCCGGCTCTCATCGGAGAAATCACTGATATCTATTTTAACGGATCTCTTATCGGGGAAAGCCCCGTTTCCAACTATCATTGAACATGCCCTGACCAGTTACCGCGAAACAGACGAGGTTAAGGTAAAATGGCTGGCCAATTTTGGCGACAACGTATTGGAATCTTTTGTAAAATACTATCCGTTACTAAATGAAGAAAACAGGAATGCGGACCCTCTCGGATACGCAAAGCTTATATGGGAGGGATTGTCAGAGTATGAAAAGGACATTCATAACAGGGCTTTCACCACAAATATTAAAGACCCACTGTATAACTCACTTACCCAAATTACATTGAATGACGGAACAAGCATGTCGGTTCCTGCCGGTGACATTCTTTATCAATTCAGGCAGGATGTGAATAATGGTGAATTACCAACGGTATCCTGGTTGGCTGCACCCGAAGCGTTTTCAGATCATCCTAATTCTCCTCAATATGGCCCCTGGTATGTTTCCGAAGTTTTAGATATCCTGACCTCAAAACCCGATGTCTGGAAAAAGACCATCTTTATCATCAACTTCGACGAAAATGATGGCTTTTTTGATCACATTCCCCCCTGTGTTCCCCCCATCGGAGGAGCGGGAAAATGCTCGCCGGGAATAGATCCTGCCGAGGAGTTTGCGGAGGAGTACAATAGCCCGGTCGGCACCGGTTTTCGTGTACCCATGATCGTGGTATCGCCATGGAGCCGCGGGGGTTGGGTGAATTCCCAGGTACTTGACCACACTTCTACCCTGATGTTCCTGGAAAAATTTCTAAATACAAAAGCCGGCAACAGTAACATTAAATGCAACAATATAAGTCAGTTCAGACGAAATGTTTGCGGAGATATTACCTCTGTTTTCAGACCCTATAATGGAGAAAAGATAACGCGCCCTGAGCTTGTTGACAAGATGGACTATTTTACACAAATAAAGCGTGCAAAGGATAACGCAGTCCCTGGCATTAATCTGTTGAACGCCGGCCAGATTGCGGAGATCAGAAACGATGTCCGCAATAGTAAATTATTACCTGAACAAGAGGTCGGAATACGGCCGGCCAATGGGCTGCTATACCAGTTATTCTCGGAAGCAAAGCTGGATAAAAGCTCAAATAATGTTGATATAAGCTTTGAAGCTGGCAATGAAATATATGGTCATACCTGCTGGGGGACCGCCTTCAGCCTTTATTGGGGCCGTGGCGACTATGGGGGGATGGCCGACTTAAAAAGACCAAGATCCTATATAGTAAAAGCTGGCGACTCCCTTCAGGAATCACTTCCTTTGATGCTTTTCGAGGGTAATGTATATCACATCATTGTATATGGCCCCAATGGTTTTTCAAGGGAATTCGGCGGAGACCATAACGATCCTGATATTGATATATCCTGTTTATATGAATACGCTTTACAGGATGCCCGGACTTTAACCGGAAATGTTGAAATACGCGTTGATATTAACAATAAAATACCCGGCACTGTTATTATCAGGGATAATGCCTATGGGCAGCCTGACATAGTTGTACCTCTGCCGGCGGCTGACAGCACAGGCATGAAGTCTGTTACAACGGTCATCAGGCTCGACAACTCCCTGAATTGGTATGATTTCACTGTCAGTATTTCAGGGAATGAAAAATATTACAGACGCTATACCGGTCATGTAGAGACAGGTCAGGCTGGTTATACAGACCCATATATGGGTTTTTGGGATGGCTCAACAAAACCGCCTTTAGTATGATAACATTATTCCGGTTGGAAGAAAGAGGCTCCCGGCGTCAGGCCGGGGCGGGCATTGTATAGTTAAAATGAGGAGGGCGGGGAACACCCCACCCTCCTGATCAAGGTAACAAACGCTACTACCATGACCGTTTAACTAGGATAGGTACTATATGCGATGATCATACACCAGATACATCATCATTATCTTTTTACCCTGTATGAACCGGGCATTAACTTTTAATTAACAACCAGGCGATGATAAAAAAACGGGCAAACTATGAACAACTGTTACTTTAAAAAGGCTATATCTCACAGCAGCAGT
>NZ_DATCRD010000364.1:0-8972 GCF_036569185.1 Chitinophaga sp. | reverse complement strand
CCGGGCGCTGGTAGATGAAACCCCGCAAAGGGCAAGAACCGCCATCACGGAGCTTTCCAACATCCTGCGGAGCTCTATGCAAACGGAGAAGGCGGAAACCGTGAGCCTGGAAAACGAATTGAATATAGTAAAGGATTACCTTGCATTGGAGCATATCCGTTTTGAAGAGCGTTTGAGTGTAAAGTATGAGATTGACCCGGATACGCTGGAACTGCAGGTGCCACCGATGATGTTGCAAACATTAGTGGAAAATGCCATTAAACATGGTATTTCCCGGATCATCAGGGGCGGTTCGGTATATATTCAGTCTTCCCTGAAAGGGATGCAGCATGTAATTACCATTGAGAATACCGGTCAGATTGTGGAAAACAGTATGAACGGGCACGGGTTTGGTTTACAAAGTACCCGGCAGCGGCTGGGCCTTTTGTTTGGAAGCAGGGCTTCCTTTGAAATCAGGAATAAAGATGAGCAAACGGTGGAGGCTACCGTAGTGATGCCTTTGCTCTGAATCACTTGTTATAAAACCGCTGTAGCCGGCTAAACTGGCTATAGCAATTATTTTTAAATCAATTAAATCATCAACCAAACTTCATATTGCCAATGAAAAAAGCATTGATAATAGATGATGAACGCCTGGCCAGGAGTGAACTGAAAAAATTACTGGCAGATCACCCGGAGATAGTGGTGGTAGGAGAAGCTGTGAACGCGAAGGATGGTATAGAAAAGATAGAAACGCTCCATCCCGACTTACTGTTCCTGGATATCCAGATGCCTGATAAAACGGGGTTTGACCTGTTGGCAGAACTGGAGAAAACGCCGCAGGTGATTTTCACTACTGCGTATGACGAGTATGCGCTGAAAGCCTTTGAGTACAATGCGCTGGACTACCTGCTGAAGCCGGTGGAACCCAAGCGGCTGGCTGATGCCATCCACAAACTGCATCAACAGGATGAGAAAGACCGTATAGCTGCAAACGGTGGTATCCGTTCGCTGCTGTCTGAAAACGACCAGGTATTTGTGAAAGATGGCGACAGGTGCTGGTTTGTAAAGTTGCAGGAGATCCGGCTGTTCGAAAGTGTGGGCAACTATGCCCGGGTATATTTCGAAACGAATAAGCCTTTGATCCTCAAATCATTGAATGCCTTGGAAGAAAGGCTCGACGAGCGTACTTTTTTCCGTGCAAACCGCAAACATATTGTAAACCTGCGGATGATCGAGAAGATTGACACTTACTTTAACGGCGGCCTGTTGCTGGAAATGCGCGGGGGTGAAAAAATTGAAGTAAGCCGCAGGCAGGCAGTAAAGTTCAAGGAAATGATGAGCCTGTAAGGTTTTGTACCGGTCTATAAAACGAATGACAGCAGAGCATCTGCTGTCATTCGTTTTATAGCTTGTGTTGTATTTTTTTATGCTTTCACGGGAACAGAATGCACTGCATCTGCCAGTTCCTTAATAAGGGAGAGATCTTTTTCGATAGCGTTGCCTACCACGAGGATATCGGCGCCTGCCTTACAATTCAGGTAAGCTTTTTCGGCATCCCTGATACCTCCTCCTACTATAATGGGGGCCTGTACCTGGCTGGCTACACGACTGATCATATTTTCCGTGATGGGGATACGGGCGCCGCTGCCTGCATCCATATAAATCACCTTCATACCAAGCATCTCACCAGCAATGGCAGTGCACATGGCTATATCCGCCTTGTCTGCCGGGATGGGGGTGGTATTGCTAATATATGATACGGTGGTAGGTGCTCCGCCGTCAATTACCATGTAACCGGTAGAAATCACCTCCAGCCCGCTTTTCTTCACAGCAGCTGCGGATACCACATGCTGGCCGATCAGTAATTCGGGGTTTCTGCCGGAAATTACAGACAGGTAAAGCAGGGCATCAGCATATTTTGATACCTGTGAAGGGCTTCCGGGAAATAGTACAACGGGAATGTTGCAGCTGGCTTTCAGCTGTTGCACGCAGTCGTCAAGATGATCGGAGATCACCAGACTACCTCCAAGGAAGATATAATCAACTTTGGCAGCCGTGCATTTATCTGCAATCTCTATGATCCCGGCAGGGGTTACCTTATCGGGATCAATTAAAACCGCGAATGCCTTTTCCTTTTTTGCCTTTCTTTCGATGAACGAAGTGTATATGTTATTGTACATCAATAGCGCATTGTTCCGGTTGTCGCAAATGTATAATATTTTTATTAATAACACACATTGCTAAATAAATATGCATTCAATTCATTTTCTATTCATGAAGTGAATGATAACTGCTGATTATGTGGCGCAACTGTAAAGATTTTGTTAATGGCAAATTTTAAGCCGGGTTTTCTCTGGCTTTATAACAAATGTACTGGCAAACTGTTTGACGCAATTATCCACAATCTGTGCAAAATAAATGCAGGGGGCCAGGCATTTTAAAATTAATTTTAGAGTACTCCGCATACTAACTCATTTATATCATCTAAGAAAAATTTACGGGCATGAAAAATCCAGTCAATAGTAAGAATGGGCTTACGTTTTCCCGCCATTTTACGAAAGAAGGTGTGAGTCCTTACGATCAGTTTGCGTATGAGCTCCGCTCCTCTGTGATCCGTAATCCTGGCGGCGACGTAGTATTTGAGATGAACAACGTGGAAGTGCCGGCTGCCTGGTCGCAGATCGCTACAGACATACTGGCGCAGAAGTATTTCCGCAAGGCCGGGGTGCCGCAGCCTGACGGGACTTCCGGCAGGGAAACCTCTGTGAAGCAGGTGGTGCACCGCATGGCCAACTGCTGGCGCGTTTGGGGGGAAAAGTATGGTTATTTCGCTTCTGCGGAAGATGCCCGGATATTTTATGAAGAGCTGAGCTATAGTATGCTCAACCAGTCATGTGTGCCTAATTCCCCCCAGTGGTTCAATACGGGCCTGTTTGAGAGCTATGGCATTAAAGGCAAGCCCCAGGGGCATTATTATGTAGAGCAGCATACCGGTAAGCTGGAAAAATCCACCTCCGCTTATGAGCGGCCTCAGCCACATGCCTGTTTTATATTAAGCGTAAACGACGACCTGGTGAATGAGGGAGGAATTATGGATTTGTGGATGCGGGAGGCACGGATCTTTAAATATGGTTCCGGCGTAGGTACTAATTTTTCGAATATCCGGGGAGATGGGGAAAAACTCAGTGGTGGAGGAACTTCCAGCGGGTTAATGAGCTTTCTGAAGATCGGGGACCGGGCAGCGGGTGCAATTAAATCGGGTGGCACTACAAGACGGGCCGCCAAGATGGTATGCCTGGATCTGGACCATCCTGAGATCATGGACTTTGTAAACTGGAAGGTAGAGGAAGAAAAGAAAGTGGCGGCATTGATTGCAGCAGGTTATTCTTCCGATTATGAGGGGGATGCGTATAAAACGGTGTCTGGTCAGAACTCCAATAACTCTGTAAGGGTGCCTAATTCTTTTTTCCGTACACTGGAGGCTGACGGCGAATGGGAGCTGAAGGCGAGGTCTACCGGCAAAACGACGAAAACGGTAAAGGCCAGGGAGCTCTGGGATCAGATCACTTATGCCGCCTGGCGTTGTGCAGATCCGGGCACCCAGTATGACACCACTATCAATGAATGGCATACCTGCCCCCAGGGTGGCCGTATAAACGCCTCCAATCCCTGCTCGGAATATATGTTCCTGGATAATACCGCCTGTAACCTTGCATCTGTAAATCTCCGTCGCTTTTTTGATGATGAAAGGAACCTGTTTGATGTGCCAGGGCTTGAATACACGGTGAGATTGTGGACCGTAGTACTTGAAATTTCTGTGCTGATGGCGCAGTTCCCTTCCAGGGAGGTGGCGCAGCTCAGTTATGAATACCGTACGCTGGGCCTGGGTTATGCCAACCTGGGCTCTATGCTGATGGTAAGCGGCATTGCTTACGACAGTGAAGAAGCGCGGGGCATATCAGGGGCTATATCGGCTATTATGACGGGGATCGCCTATAAAACCTCGGCAGAAATGGCCGCCCACCTGGGCGCTTTTCCCCGGTATGAGGAGAACCGGGAAGACATGTTGCGGGTGATGCGGAATCACCGGGCGGCCGCTTATGACGCCACCGATGCGTATGACGGGCTGGAAATAAAACCAAAGGGCATTGACGCGCGTTATTGTACGGACTATTTGCTGAAATCGGCCACCAAGGCCTGGGATGAGGCGGTAAAACTGGGTGAGCAATAC
This sequence comes from Chitinophaga sp., assembly GCF_036569185.1. Taxonomy (GTDB): domain Bacteria; phylum Bacteroidota; class Bacteroidia; order Chitinophagales; family Chitinophagaceae; genus Chitinophaga. The sequence goes on along the minus strand of NZ_DATCRD010000364.1, from coordinate 4,759 downwards.
GGTTACCGCAATGCGCAGGCCACAGTGATTGCTCCCACCGGTACCATTGGCCTGGTGATGGATTGCGATACCACGGGAGTGGAACCTGATTTTGCACTGGTGAAATTTAAAAAGCTTTCCGGCGGGGGCTACTTTAAGATCATTAACCAGTCGATCCCCACAGCCTTACAAAACCTGGGTTATTCTTCCCACGAAATAAAGGCGATCGTGGATTATGCAAAAGGGACCGGCAGTTTTGCCGGAGCGCCCTATATTAATCACCAGTCGCTGAGCGAGAAGGGGTTTATTGGTGAAGAGCTGAAAAAGCTGGACACTGCTGTTGCCTCTTCTTTTGATATATCATTTGTATTTAATGTTTATACGCTGGGGGAAGAATGTTTACAACGTTTAGGCTTCAAGGCGGAGGAGTATTACAGTCTTGAGTTCAGCCTGCTGCATGCCCTGGGATTTACAGATGAGCAGATAGAAGCGGCAAACGATTATGTGTGTGGTACTATGACCGTAGAGGGGGCGCCTTATTTAAAAGAGGCTCATTTGCCTGTATTTGACTGTGCCAATAAGTGTGGTAAGCATGGAGAGCGGTATATACATGCGCATGGGCATATCAGGATGATGGCGGCGGTACAGCCTTTTATTTCCGGGGCTATTTCCAAAACGATTAACCTGCCTAATGAGGCCACAGTTGAAGAAATTGCAGATGCCTACAAACTGAGCTGGGAACTTGGATTAAAAGCCTGTGCCTTGTACAGGGATGGCAGTAAGTTAAGCCAGCCATTAAGTAACAAGAGCGATAAAAAGAAGAAGGCAGAGGTGGCAGGCGAGCCGGTTGTAGTACAAAATCTACAACAGGCTACCATAGATGAGTTGTTGGAGGAAGTAAACAAGCGGATGCTGGCCAGCCGGGATACCACGCTTAAACGCCAGTTGTCGAGAATTGTGGAGCGGCAAAGTTTGCCATCCAAACGGGGTGGCTTTACACAAAAGGCGAACGTAGGGGGCCAGGTGATTTTTGTGCGCACAGGTGAGTATAATGATGGTACGCTGGGGGAAATATTTATAGACCTGGCAAAAGAAGGCTCTACTTTGCGGAGTTTGATGAACTGCTTTGCCATTGCGGTTTCCGTGGGATTGCAATATGGAGTTCCATTGGAGGAGTTTGTAGATAAGTTTGTGTTTACACGGTTTGAACCGGCGGGAATGGTGGATCATCCTAATATTAAATCGGCCACATCACTGATCGACTATATTTTCAGGGTGCTTGGATATGAGTACCTGGGACGTACCGACCTGGTTCATGTGCTTGATTCACCTGGAAATACCGGTGAAGAGGATGAAGAAGAAGATAAGGTACCATTTACCGGCAGGGTGAGCGATACCGGCCAAACTGCACCGCGTATTCCTAAACTGCAAGCCGCTGCTACATTTCAGCAGGAAGGAAGTACCCAGGATTACCTGAAAAGTATGCAAAGTGATGCGCCGGCATGCGCTACCTGCGGGCATATCACGGTACGTTCGGGAACCTGCTATAAATGTTTGAATTGCGGTACCAGCATGGGTTGCAGCTGATTGGTGTTGCAACTTCTTGTTAATGATATGTTATTTAGCCTCTAAAATTTCAAAGAAAAATAACATGCCCTTACCTTTGTATTCAAATAGGGTTTTCATAGGATAGTAACAAATTGAGGGCGCTTTTCTAGGCGCCCTTACTTTTTTTAAAAAAACACCTGTTTCTTTCTCTCTTTCCGGGCAATATTTTCAGTCCTTACTTTTCACTGATTTTTTTTCTATTTGATTTTTTTCTAAAAAGAGCGATTTTATTGCATCTTTTTAAATTTTGCCTCTAAATATTTTATTATTTCTAATATTTGATCTTGCACCTAAAACACGATATAATTTTATTATATTTGTTATTGTATTAATTTTTATTATGGTTACTGTCCTATGAAAAACCAAATATTCCTACACCGCATGATTCATCATGCACTGTAAATGACTCTCGAAAGCAATGGTTCATCCATTGCTTTTGTTTTTTCAGGGGTTTTTACGCATATTTTGGAATCTACTAGAAATCTCAAAATATAATTGTATTTTTAGACTCGAAAATTTGACGCCTTATGAAAAAGCTGTTGTTAATGCTGTTGGTAGTTTTGGCCGCAGCCGCATCAGCAAATGCCAGCACTGGTTTCAAAAACGGAGACAATAACGGTGATAAAAACGGAGACAACAACGACAACCGTAATAATGCCAAAAACACGAATAACGCCAAGCCTGTAAGGGTAGAAGAGTTTGTGTTAATGTTTCCCAGGGTAGAGACAACTGAGAAGGTTGATGAAGCAGAGTTGGAGAAAGCTATTGTGGATTTATACAAGTGGTATTTACAAAACGAAACCAAATTAAATACAAACGACTTCCTGAAAGGAAGTGGTAAGGAGCTGGCTTTTCCTTTTAAGGTTGATCCAAAAACCTTGCAACAATATTTTCTGTTCATCAAGAAAAACTTTCCCGGATTTGGCGAGGACGACCTGTCTAATGTAAAACGCAGCCGGAAGAATGCACCTGTTACTGTGCGTGATGAAATGGATAATCCTATGTCGATTTCTGTTAACAGATAAAATAGTTTTGCCAGGCGATAATGCATTTAGAGTTTAACTACGATAAGGGGGATGTGTTGCATGCATTGCGCTATCATTTTATGCGGAGAGGCGAGATCAAAGTCTTTCGCAACACGCTCATTATCTTATTACTAGCTACTTTAACGGGATATTTTTTCAGTGTGGTGACCACTGGCGCCCTTACCGGTATTGTTATCATGATACTGGTGCTTGGCTGGGTATTCTGGTACCTGTTACCTATTTCCATTTATAACAAGGCGGCTACTTTTAAAGACAGTATACATCTTAAGTATTCTGAGGAGGGGTTATTGATTACCACCCGTGGCAGTGATCATCCCCGGAATATCAGCTGGAATAATTTTTCCCGGGTAGTGGAAACTGAGAAGTTTTTCTTCCTCTACCGCGATAAAAAAACCTTCTTCCTCATTCCTACCAGTGCTTTCCAGACCGAGGAAGCCTACCGCAATTTCGCGGGAATACTCAAATCGAAGTTCAGTAATTACCGCTGATGCGGATTTTGTCTGACCCAGGATTACGCTGATTATAATGATTAGCTTGATATTTTAATTTTCCGGGAGATGGGAATAGATATTCCGTTTTTATTCCCAGGTATTCAGGGCCTATTGGTTACGGATTGATATTTTTGATATTCCGGATGATGGATACGGGTATTCCGTTTTTCATCTCACAAACAACATCCATGACCTGCCGGTATCACAGGTTGATATTCTGGAATACGCTGAAGTGCAGGATATGATTCATGGTTTTGGCCCCGGATGTAACCTGTACTAACTGGTTCATATAACCTATGTCTGCTTTGAGGTTGGCATTGAACTGGTATCCAAAGGCAACGAGGAAGCGGTTTTGATCGAACAGCAGGTTACTGATATCATTTCCCCACAGGTTCAGAAAGATCTCATCCTGCAAGGCCACATAAAACGGAGTGGCTGCTTTTTTATGAAGGATCGGGAGCTGCGTGCGATTGAAGTAGCGGGCGCGGTTGCCATATTTCCAGTTACCGATAGCATGCGGATTGCCCGGTGCTGATGGTTGTGAAACCCAGCGCTGTTCCAGCCTTACCCGGTGTGTCATATCCAGTTTTTTTGCTTTATGGATATACTGTTCGAAAATGCGGTGTTCCGGCAGCCAGGTATTGCTTGTATTGTTGTAGGTGGGAATAAAGGAATAGCCCAGTAAAATATGATCCTGTTTGTTGATGGAATATTGCAATCCTCCCCGCATGAGCAGTTGTCCTTTATTGCTGATGCCATCCCGTATACGTAACTGCACATCAAAAGGTATAGACCATTTGCTGTTAATTTTCATGGTGCCAAAATAGGTATACCAGTTCTGGTAAGCGTGCGTTGTTTCCTGTGCAGACACAAAATGTACAATAGCCAGCAGGGCCATTGTTAACAGTACTTTCCTCATAATTGCTAATATAGGTGGGGCTAAAGATAAATAAATCACTATAAAAAAAGAAAGCGCCTGCAGATGCAGGCGCCGGTAGATTGTTGTTTAGCTATAGTTGATTGTTGTATCAGAATTTATTGTACCACAGTTTGGTGCCTTTTTTATCGCCACCGATGGCCGAAGCTGCTTTTTCGTAGCTGGCCTTATTCTGTGTTTGTTCGGACTGCAGATAAGTTAACCGGTAGGGCACCATTGTTACGCTTGGATCCAGGGAACCGGATTTGGGAGCGATGAACAGTGGCTGGCCACCTGGTTTACTGAAATGCAGCCTGGTTCTTTCAAACCATGCCTGGAAACCTTGCGGATAAAGCGCTAACCATTTCTGGGTGCCTATCACATTTCTCCAGTCGGCCGCCACATAAGGCACTTTCGCGATATATGCTTCAATAGTAGCGTCTGTAATATCTGTATTGTTGGTAAGCTGGCGCCAGTAGTTGATAGAAGCCCTGATACCTTTTGCATAATGCGTAGCGGCATCGTCGCCTACGCTCATGCCCCTGGCAGCTGCTTCAGCGAGGATAAATTCCACTTCTGAGTAGGCCATCAGGATACCTGGCATAGTAGATTTATAGATCTGTGTACCAGGGAAGGAATAATGTCCTTCTGATAAGCGGTCGGGATCAGAGGCAGCAGAGCCGTATGTTAAGCCTTTAATAGTATCATCATCTTTAGAC
>NZ_DATCRD010000363.1:0-18795 GCF_036569185.1 Chitinophaga sp. | reverse complement strand
CTGCCATTTCGGTAGTTGTTTTCCCGGAGGCAAGCATCCCAAGGATCTCCTTTTCGCGGGTAGTGAGTCTTGCCAGTTCACGGAAACTGTTTAATTGCGGCGCTGCAATAATTTCCTTTACGGCCTGGCTGAAGGCTATCTGCCCGTTTAATGCTTCATTGATACAGGTGATCAGCTCCTCCAGGGTGGCGTTCTTAAGCAGGTAACCACTGGCGCCGTTTTGCAGCATCTCCATAATAATACCACGGTTATGATGATTGCTGAGTGCCAGCACAATGGTAGCAGGCGCTATTTCCTTTGTTTTTTTGCACAGTTCAATTCCACTGATATCCGGCAGCGTAATATCCAACAGCACCACATGCAGGGAGGTATCTGACAGGTAGTCAAGAAATTCCCTGCCCGTCGTAAAGCGTCCGGCAACATGAATGTTTTCTTCTTTTTCCAGTAACCTGGCTAAACCTTCCATTACAATAGGATGGTCATCTACCAGGGCAATAGTTGTTTTATTTGGTAGCATGTAATTCAATATTTACAACACTTCACTGATCTGCGCAAAGATCCGGTAAAAGGTACAAAAAATAGTGCGGCCCGGAGGGATGGAGATAAAAATCACTGTTTTCAGGGAGGGTGGCAACTACCAGGGAACGGGTCTCTGCATAAACTTCACTATATACCGCGTAAAATCCGTTTACTGGCGATATATCGTGACATTCTATACCAGTACCGTTGTTTAAATGGTTGATTTGAAAGGTGTTAACCAGGTGGCACAAGGGTTGTAAACCCCATTGTGCAATAATAGTGTTGCGTTATCACAAAAAACAAACAACATGAAAGCTCTTCCTCAAATCCTGCAGCGGCTTTTTTCGCGCGACGATGTAAAGGCGCCGGTCATCACCGTGCAAACGGCCCTGGAACCCACTCATGAAAAGGATGCTTACCAGGGCGGCGAGTTCCTGGATGATCTTATCCGGGAAGAAGACGCCGGAGAAGATGAAGTAAATCCACCGGTTTCCTGATGAATCAGAAAGTACATGCACGTAGGTAAATCATATAAGCTCGTTGATTTTCTTTTCTGGACAAGGAGAAGGATTTATACACTGATCATACTGGACACCCTGCCGGTGGCGCTTTATCAATGGCTGGAAATAAAGTGGCTGGTAGTTCCCTGGGTGGTGGTAGCATTGCTGGGCACAGCTACTGCCTTTATAGTAGGGTTTAAAAATACACAAACATATAACCGTACCGGCGAGGGGCATGATATATGGACGAATATCAGCAATCTCAGTATTACCTGGGGGATGTTGTGCCGCGATTACTTTAAGGATGAGGACTTTGTGCGCCTGCTGGTTTACCGCCATTTTGCATGGCTTACAGTATTGCGTTACCAGATGCGGCAGGGCCGTGTATGGGAAGTGGCGGATGCCCGTTACAATGCGGAGTACCAGCGTTACTATACTATTCCCGAGCGGGAGCATGCTTTTAAAGACGAGATATTGAAATACATACCGCCGGAAGAGTGGGCTCATATTTCAGTTACCCGTAATCCCGGAACGCAGTTGCTGGCGTTGCAAAGCAAAGCGCTTAAAGCAGTATATGAAAAGCAGGAAGTAGTGGTAGCCCAGTATGCGGAGCTGCAGCGTACCATCAATGGTTTTATAGTGCAGCAGGGCTTGTGCGAATCGCTTAAAAACACGCCGTACCCAAGGCAATACTCTATTGTCAACACCATTTTTGTGAGCATGTTCTGTTTCCTGCTGCCGTATGGCCTGTTGCAGGAGTTTGACCAGCTGAATGCCGTGGTAACAGGGTTGATGAAAGGGCATATGATCTGGCTGCTGATCCCTTTTTGTGTGATCATATCCTGGATGTATACGTCTTTGGAGCAGGTAGGAGAAAGTACGGAGTACCCATTTGAAGGGAGCGCCAATGATGTGCCGATATCACAGATCTGCCGGGCCATTGAAATAGATCTCAGGGAGATGCTGGCCGAAAGCGGATTACCGGCGCCTGTTATGCCGCAGAACGACATCCTTGTTTAAATATCTGCATCTGAAAAAAAAGTTCAGGGAATTTGTCTAATCCGGGAAAGTCAGTTGTTATTAAGATAATAAACCAATAAAATAAAGTAAAATGGAACAAAGAATTAACTTTCAGGAAAAAGGACCGGGAGCGGTGAAAACACTCTTTCATACCGGTGCATATCTGAAGAAATCCTCTATTGAGGAAAAACTACAGGAACTGGTTTTCTTCCGGGTATCGCAGATCAACGGTTGCGCTTATTGCCTGGATATGCATGGAAAGGATGCCCGTGCCCATGGAGAAACCGAGCAGCGTTTATATGCGTTGAGCGCATGGAGGGAAACGCCGTTTTTTACTACCAGGGAAAGAGCCGCGCTGGCATGGGCAGAGGCTGTAACCAGCTGCCACGTACCGGATGAAGTGTATACCCGCGTGAAAGAACAATTCACTGATGAGGAACTGGTAGACCTGACGCTGGCTGTTTCCACCATCAATACCTGGAACCGTTTCAACATTGCTTTCACCACGCCTGCCTTTGTAGGCACTTACCAGGTAGGGCAGTTCGGGTGAAGCGTTGCGCAGGCATATTAAAACCCATGATATATGAATGATTTTTTATTGGTATTCCGCAGAGACTACAAAACAAAGGAAGTACAGCCATCGCCGGAAGAACTGCAGGCGCACCTGAGCCGGTGGCGGGAATGGTTTGATGACCTGAAGGCGCGTGATGTGCTTGCCAGGCCGCTCCAGCCATGGGAAGGCGCAGGCAAGGTGGTGAAGCACGACAAAAGTGTAACAGATGGCCCTTATGCGGAGATCAAGGAATCTATCGGCGGGTTTATTGTGATCAGGGCGGAAAGCTATGACGAAGCGGTGAAAATAGCCGGGGAAGCGCCTATCCTGGAACTTGGCGGAACAGTGGAGATACGTATGGCGGTAGGATAACGTTGCAATGCTGTGCTACGACACAGCGACAAATAAAAATGCCTTTCTTACTTTTGTAAAAGCATTTTATTTGCAGCATGGATGGGAAGGAATTATTACCGCATTTATTCAGAACGGAGTACCGGAAAATGGTGTCGGTATTGGGCTCCCTTTTTGGCATAGAGCATATAGAACAGGCGGAAGATATTGTGAGCGATACCTTCCTTGCTGCCACGGAATCGTGGAGCGCGAAAGGATTGCCGGAAAATCCAACCGCCTGGCTATATGCCGTGGCCAAAAATAAAACGAAGAACTGGCTGAAGAGAAATAACTTTTTTCAACAGAAACTATTGTCGGATCTCCGGTATAATATCCCGGAGGGAGAAGAAATAGAAATAGATCTTTCGGCCCGCAATATTACAGACAGCCAGCTGGCAATGATCTTTGCGGTATGTCATCCCTCCATTCCCGCTGAGTCGCAGGTAGCTCTTGCGCTGAACCTGCTCTGCGGGTTTGGTACACAGGAAATAGCGGATGCATATCTCACCACAAAAACAGTTATTTACAAGCGGCTCAGCAGGGCCAAGGAAAAATTAAAAGAAGCTGGTATAAAAATCCAGCAGCCTACATTTACGGAAATAGAAGAGCGACTGGGAACCGTGCTGAAAACTTTATATCTTCTTTTCTCTGAAGGCTATTACTCTACTTCGCACAATACTGTGTTGCGGAAAGACCTGTGCGTAGAAGCCATGCGGCTTTGCTACCTGTTAGTGGAACAACCGCAAACCAACCAGCCTGCGGTAAATGCATTGCTGGCTTTAATGTGCTTTCATGCCTCGCGTTTTGATGCGCGGGTAAATGATATGGGAGAAATGATCCTTTACCAGGAACAGGATGAAACACGCTGGAACCGGGAACTGATAGAACGGGGTGAATATTATCTTAACCAGGCCGGCAGCAGTTCCGAATTAACAAGGTATCACCTGGAAGCGGCCATTGCCTGGTGGCATACGCATAAGGAAGATTCCAGCGAAAAATGGAACAACATCCTTGACCTGTATAACCAGCTGCTGATACTGGAGTATTCACCCATTGCCGCATTGAACCGGACCTACGCAATTGCCAAAGCAAGAAGCAAACAGGAGGCTATCATAGCGGCGGAAAAACTACAGTTAACGGATAACCATTTTTATTACTCATTGCTGGGAAATCTTTATACAGGTATAGATAATGAAAAGGCCCTGCTGCATTATGAAACAGCCTTGAAGATGGTCACCACTCACGCAGATATCGCCCTCATAGAAAAAAGCATCGGGCAAATAAAGCGCAGCTGATCTTTTTACTGAACATGTTACGCGCCGGCCGGAACGGTTGGCATGTCCTTCCTTTGTCCTTTATCCAAAAACAATTAAAAGAATTTTTATCATGCTTAACTTCAAACAATTTTTCCGCTCCTCAGTGGGCAGAAAGCTGATCATGTCTGTAACAGGGCTCTTTCTCTGCCTGTTCCTTATTGTGCACCTGGGTGGCAACCTTACGTTGTTTGCCGGTGATGAGGGTTACACGTTTAATATTTATGCGCATTTTATGACGCATTTCCCACCGGTGGAAATTGCCGCCTATACGCTTTACATCGCTATCCTGGTGCATGCTTTTTACGCATTGTCACTGACCATAAAAAACCGGAAAGCGCGCCCGGTAAAATATGCAGTGGCGCCTAAAACACCGGTGCGTTGGGCCTCCCTGAATATGGGGCTGCTGGGCAGTATTATTTTCCTGTTCCTCGTGATCCACATGAGTAATTTCTGGGGAAGATATAAATTTACGGAAGGCGCTTACCGCGAATACAGGAAGGAGCTGTTGACCGGTAAACTAACCTCCGCTGTATACGTGCCGGCGTCGCCTGATTTTGAGTACGCAGTAACAACAGAAGGCAATACTGAAATTGTGAGGGTAAAAGACCTGTATGTAATAGTGGCGCACAGCTTTAGCCTGCTCTGGTATGTACTGCTTTACCTGGTGGCTATGGCAGCCGTTTCCTATCACCTGTATCATGGCTTTCAAAGCGCCTTCCGGACGGCAGGGCTGGTACATCAAAGATATACGCCCGTTATACAGGCTACCGGTATATGGCTTTTTGCGGTGATCATCCCGCTTGCATTTGCATCGATGCCCATTGTATTTTATATCAAAAGCCTTTTGTAATTAATAGCCGGAAAGTATTAAAACCCCTGCGATATCGCAGGGGCTTTAATGTGCAGTTTCATAGCTGTAATTTACGCTACGGGTACGGCCATACGTACTTCAACGATGGCGCCAAACCGGATAATAGGGCAGCCTTTTGCTACCTCTACAGCATCATCATAATCTTTTGCGCGGATCAGGAACAGGCCGCCTATAGATTCTTTCCCTTCTGCATAAGGACCGTGGTGCACCTGCTCCTTCGTTTTTTCAAACCTGATCACCCTGCCATCGGCATCCCAACGTTTGGGAGGGGCCACCAGCCTGTTTTCGGCAGCAATTCCCGCTACCCATTCCTGGTAAGGTTTAAGTGCCTCTTTCATTTGCCCGGGCGTAGGCGCCGGGTTGGCACTGGTAAGATCCCTGTGGATCACTAAAAGGAATTCCTGCATGTTGTTTTGTTTTTTGAAAGATGATGATGTTGTTGCCGGGAAACTTCCAGGTTTGTGGTGTTATACTTTTACAGGCTGACCGGCAAGCCATGTTTTGAAATTAATGGAGCCGATACGTGCATTGGCGCCTGGTACCAGCGACTGTTCATTCAGCGTGGCGCCAAAGTACCTGGCTTCAGGGTCGGTAATTATTTCCCGCGGATCGTTGGTTGCTTTTAAATAATCTGTTACCAGGGAAGAGAGGGAGAATTTTTCCGGGCCCGCAATTTCAATGATGCCATTCACGGGCGTGCCGAGCGCAATGTCTGCAACGGCGGCAGCTACATCGTCCGACGCGATGGGCTGTATAGGCGCGGGCGATAAATGAATGGCTTCCTCCTGCGCAGCCGATTTTACAATACCCCCCAGGAATTCAAAGAACTGCGTGGAATGAATAATAGAATAAGGGATGCCTGATTGCCTGATCAGCTCTTCCTGGGCTGCTTTTGCACGGAAATAACCGCTTTCCTGGAGGCGGTCTGTTCCTACCACCGACAAGGCAACATGGTGTTTAACACCGGCGTTTGCAGCAGCTGTAAGCAGGTTGCGACCGGAGGTTTGGAAAAATTCCATCACGGCTTTGTCTTCAAAAGAAGGGGAATTAGCTACATCTATTACAATGTGGGCGCCTGTTAATACTTCAGCCAGTCCTTCGCCGGTGATCGTGTTTACACCGGATGCAGGAGAGGCGGCAATCACTTCATGTCCCGCCAGGCGGAGCTTTTCTACTGTTTTAGACCCGATAAGGCCGGTTCCACCGATGACTACAATTTTCATGGTCTTGTATTTTATTATGCCCGTATAAAGGCGATGGTTAAATAAATTCAATTTCTTTCTGCCGGTTAACAGGCAAGTGAAATGCCATCCATATAATGGTATGTTAACCAGTTTGTTAAGATGATTGTGTGGTTTTTTATTTCGCGTAATACAGCGGATTGGACCGGGTTTCACGAAATACCGTGTATCATTGGAGGAGATATAAAAAGGGGATATGCCAAAGATAAGTGAAGTCGCTGAACGTGTTTAAACAAACGCCGGCCTCCGTCAGATACCCAGATAAAAACCGGGTGTATCAACTGTTGATACACCCGGTTTTTATTTATTCCTGTTTAATTCACGAAGTAATCTGCTTTTGAGATCTTCAGTTTTTTCATCTTGGAATGTAAGGTAGTGCCGGGGATTTCAAGTATTTCCGCGGCGCCTCCAATGCCGGAAATTTTCCCGCTGCACCGCTTTAGTACCTCAATGATATGAGTTCGTTCGATCTGCTTCAGTGTTCTTGTGGAAACAGACGTTGCCTGTCCCTCTGGCCCGTCTTGTCTGCGCTGGGGCAAATGTATTTCTTTGAGTGTATTATCTTCACTGAGCAGGATGCCTCTTTCAATCTGGTGCTCCAACTCCCGCACATTGCCGGGCCAGTCGTAACTCTTTAGCTGTTTCAATACTTTGGCTGATATACCGGTTACTTTTCTCCCGATGTTCTTACTGAACCTGGCTACAAAGGCATTGGCGAGTGGCTCAATATCTTCCAGCCGGTGGCGCAGCGGGGGAAGGTGAATGGGGAATACATTCAGCCGGTAGTACAGGTCAGATCTGAAGCGCCCTGCCTGTACCTCTGCTTCCAGGTTACGGTTGGTGGCTGTAATAATGCGCACATCTACCCGGATGGTATTTTTGCCGCCTATTCTTTCCAGTTCCCGTTCCTGGAGCACGCGTAATAATTTTACCTGTAGCTCCGGAGGCATTTCGCCAATTTCATCCAGGAAAAGAGTGCTGTTATTGGCGAGCTCGAATTTACCGATACGCCTGTCTATAGCCCCGGTAAATGCGCCTTTTTCATGCCCGAATAATTCGCTTTCGATGAGATGGGCAGGCAGGGCAGCGCAGTTTACTTTTACCATTAATTTGCTTTTACGGGGCGAGGCATTGTGTATGGCGCGTGCAATCAGTTCCTTACCGGTACCGGTTTCCCCCAGCAGGAGCACGGTGGAGGAAGATTCCGCCACCTGTGTCATCAGGCGGTATACTTTCTGCATTTCGATGCCATTACCTACTATCTCCGAAAAATTATAGATGGTTTTGATCTGCTCTCTCAGGTAGTCGTTTTCATTTTCCAGTTTTTGTTTGTAGGCCAGTACTTTTTCATTGGCGCGTATATTGGAGATGGCAATGGAGATCTGTGCGCAGATCCCGTTCAGGATGGTAAGGTTTACTTCATCCATCAGCAGCCATAGTGTACCGAGGTTGGCATTGCCCGCGCGCAAGGGGGCGCCCACCGCATTCTTCAACCCGGTGTTTTTCCAGAACAGCACTACCGGGTTTTTATTGCCATTTGCTATTTCTTCCGCTACATTAAAAATAACAGGTCCTTCGTTTTTAAGTACCCTTGCGTTTATTACATCATGTATATCGATATTGCGGGACGCGATTTCCGTGAACCCGCTTTTCTCTTTTTCAAACAGCGTTTCATCCACCATGTAAGGGCTGAGCGTCACGCCATCTTCTTCTATCACCCGGATGATGGCCAGCTTAATGTGCAGTACATTCTTCAGTACATTTGATATGGCGAGTTGCAGATCATCTTTTGAGCGCAGGGCGGCAATGTCGCGGCTGAATTGCAGGAGAAAGGTTTGTTCATTTTCGCGGCGCAGTATTTCTTCATTGGCGATGATGTTGTACATCGCGATGGAGATCTGGGCGCATATGCCTTGCAGCAGCGGCATATTTATTTCTTCAAGGCCCAGCCACAAAATGCCCAGTGTTACATTGCCGGTGCGCAGGGGCGTACCGATAACGGTTTTGAATCCTGTCTTTTTCCAGAGTGGCAGGTAACGTGCGGTATGGCTGCCCCGGCTGATCTCTGTATTCACGCTGAAGAACAGGGGGATGCTGCTGTTCAGTACCCTGTTCTGAAGTCCGTCGTTGAGAGGTAACTTTGCAGTAAGCATCTCCTGTACCAGTTCATCTTCACTGGTTACCATACTCTCATCATAAATATAGGTGGTGGAAGTTAACTGTTCTTCATTGATCCTGTGGATCACATAACCATTCAATCCATCCAGTTTTTTAAGGCTTTTGCGTACGGCTTCGGCCAGATCGGCCTTACTTCTTACCGCCGCAATGTTGTTGCTGAAATCCAGCAGGAACGACTTTTCATTTTCCCGTTTCAGGATTTCTTCATTGGTAGTTTCATTTCCCGGTCCCGGGAATATGCGGCGTTCTGGTTCCAGTAAGCGGATACGGTTATTCACCCCGGCAGCCAGCACCGTAATGGTGTTTTTCATTTTTTTCATACTGAAAATGACAGATGGTTAATATGAGTATGTTGCATATAATATAACAACCGGTAACCCGTATTTGGACAAATTTTCGCCAATATTTTTATTATCTGTCAGGAAACGCTGTGAAATGGGTAAGTTATCTGGTAATCAGCCAGGTTGTGAAAAATAAAAAGCCGCTGGAAAGCGGCTTTATGATTTTATCTTCTCTCATCACTTCATTCGTTTTACTGAGGCAGCCAGTAATTAAATCCTTTACTTTTTACCTGTGCCCAGCTCTGGGGGGCGGGCCCACCGCTCCGGACCACATCCAGCGTGAAATCGGCGCTTTCAAAGGTCAGCACATCTGTGTAATCCTGGCCGATCACGTTTTTATAGTGGATGGTAAGTGTTTTGAGCCGGGGATCGTAGAAGTTATCATCGCTTGGTTGTTGTACCGTTGAATAGGCAAATGTTGGCGCGGGGAAGTTGCTGTTGCCCGACAGCACAGGCTCCACCCGGTAAACGCCGAAGTCTTTGTCTACCAGGCTTAGCACATTATACATCCAGCCGGCGCCATGGAAGCCAAATACTTCAAAGCTCCAGGCGCTGGTACCCCAGATGATGTATTTATCGTTGAGCTTTGGATCATCTGTAATGCTCATCGGGGTAATGTATTTATACTTCCTGGTTCTTCCGTCGGGGCTGTTCTCTGCTGCGTTGCTGGCCAGTTGTACGGAGAAATATTTTCCTGCGGGAATTTTAGGTATAGGGAACCCGGACCAGTTTACAGTTTTATCTTTTGTAACCAGCAGGCCGGCTATCATGAAACCGGTATATTGCCTGCTCAGGGGCACATTATCCGCACGGAGTATTTTCAATGGAAAGGCAAAGTTTTCGTAGATGTCCATCTTTTCCCTTTCGATGGGTATGTCGAAGATCAGAGAAGTGGAAGAAGATCCTTTTTTGATGTCTATCACAAATCCCTTTTCTTTTTCGTTGTAGGGAACATTGGTTGTAAAGGCCGATGCAGGAGGAATTTCTTTGACTGTATTTTTCAGGATATTATAATCATCCAGGGCTTCCTGGTCAAAGCCCACCACCAGCCGGACATCCTGGGCAGCGGGTAGTGAACCGCCGATGCCTATTTTGAATTTCACCTGCGCTGTAAAGGTTTTGTTGTCGATGATGGTATCCGAATCGTACTGGGCATTGATATACTTTAAAGTGTCTACAAAAGTATGCGCCGGCAGGTCGGATATTTCCCTTTCCGTGGCGGAAGTGGATGCGGAGGAAATGATATAGGCTTCCTGTTTGTAGAACTCTTTGTTTTCGTAGTCGGGTTTACCACAGCTGCCCAGGGTTGCGATAGCCGTTATGATAAAAAATATAGCGGGAATATGTTTCATGATATTGAGTTTAAGTGATCTACCATCCGGGATTTTGAGTAAGTGTGCCCCAGTAGTTGGCTACTTCCTGGAAGGGAATAGGTAAGAAATAGTTTTTGGGTCTGAAAACATACCCGTCTATAACTGCCCTGTCGTAGAAGCTGCCATCGGCTGCCATGAAGTTGCATCCGTATACGAGGCCGCCCATGCCGGCGCTGTTGCCCCAGTTATCGCGGGTGGTTTTGGCGGCGTCTTTCCAGCGGCGGGAATCGAAATACCGTCTTCCTTCAAAAGCAAATTCCACATACCTTTCCCGTTTAATTCTTTCGCGCATGATTTCCTTGCTGGCCGGGGCATACCCTGGCAACCCCGCCCTGAAACGTACCTGGTTAAGGTATTTTAACACATCGGCGTCGCCGGGGGTGTATTCGTTCAATGCTTCTGCATAGGAAAGATAGATTTCAGCCAGCCGTATTACATGATAGGGTTTATCGGAACTGCCGCCGGCATTCTGATCATCGTCCGCCACCCACTTCACAATGGGGTAGCCTGAGCGGGTAGAGGGCCTGTCGGACTGCAGGAAGCCATCGAGTGCATTGGCTTTATAATCGGCGTAATACAACGTGCCGTTATTTTGTTCATACCCGCGCCCTATAAAGCCGATGGTGGCATAAAACCTGGCCTCCCGGTTAAGGCAGCGGTTAGGCACTTTGGCATTGGTATTTGAAAGATAGAAGCCGGTGATAATGGGTGTTGACGGATCTTTGCCGGATCCTTTAATATAAAAATTATCACCGTTTTCCGATACTCCTGCATCGTTGTATAATTTCCTGTTTTCTTCTTCAATGGTTGCCCCGTTGTTCATAAAAAAAGCATCAACCAGTTTTTGGGTGGCACATACACGGGCGGTGTATTGTGCGCCTTCCCCGTTGTTATAATTCCTGGGAAATCCGAGAACAGACAGGTTAAATGTCTGATTGGGTAAATTCACGAGCCAGATGACTTCTTTATTCCAGTATGATTTGCCGCCGCTGAACAATCCTTTAAAGGAGCGGTAGGGATCAATACCGGCGGGTCCGTTGGGCCAGGATACATTGTTGCCTGGGAAGTTGCCCAATGGAACCGTGGTGTACCCGCTATTGGCAGGAACGGTATACAATTCAAATTTCCCCAGGTCGATCACCGCTTTGGCAGCATCCGCGGCTTTCTTCCATTTCAGTGGATCGGCAGCGGGGGAGAAGTAGGGTTTTCCTTTGGCATCTTTAAAGCCGCTGTAATCGGGGTTACCGTTTACCAGCGGGCTGGCGTCCCATAACAACACCCTGGCTTTTAGGGCCATGGCGGCCTCGCGGGAAGGGCGGCCCAGTTCGGAGGTGAGAATATCTTCTTTAACCGGCAATTGTTTTATACAGGTATCCAGGTCTGCAATAATAAAGTTCACGCATTCTTCCTGTGTATTCCTGTTGGTAGGCAGTTCTTCGGTTTTAGAATAATCGATTGTTTTGCTGACGATGGGAAAAGGCCCGTATAGTTCCAGCATCTGCGAATAAAAAAACGCCCGCAGGAACCTGGCATCTGCAGCGTATCCTTCTACTTCGCCTGGTACCAGCAGCTTGTCGTTTGCTTTATGATAATTCTCGAGGAAAAGATTACAGGTGCGGATAGCCTTATAATAGTTGCTCCAGAAATTATAGATGGGATTATCTGCATTGAATTTTCCCTGCGCAAAAATAAGATTGGAGTAATTGTCCAGTCCTCCGTGGCCTTCATCGTAGTTGGTATTGAATGGCCATGATCCCACCATATCTGTATAATTGGGAATGCCGCCATAACAGGCAGCCCAGGCTTTGCGGATATCTATCCTTTGTGTCCAGATATTGTTGAGATTATTTACCTCGTGCAGGTATTCATCGGCCTCCAGGTAGTGGCAGTTGAAAGCAGGGAAAATGAGCAGCAGGAGGAGGAGTAATTTTGATATATTGTTTTTCATGAATAACTTTTTAAAGATCAAATCCTATTTCCAGTCCCAGTGAGAGCGTTCTTTTCAATGGATACGCATACGATGAATATTGTTCAGGATTCCAGTCTTTAAACCTGGAGAAGGTGATCACATTATCGCATCTTCCGTAGTAGTAAATACTTTTGAACGGCGATTTCTTTGACCGGGGCGTCCAGTTGTAACCCAGTTCAGCATCGGCTATGCGGAGGTAAGACGCTTCCCTGAGCCAGAAGGTGGAGCGCTGGGCGTTGTTCTGGTTATCCGTACCAAAACCGAGGCGGGGATAGGTGGCGTCAAAATTTTCTGTAGCTGGGTTACCGGAGTAAGAGGCTGGTGTCCAGTGGTTTTTAACGGCAGCTATATATACTGCGCCGTTTTCGTTACCGCCTCCGTTGTAGGGGTTGAAAGGAATCCTTCCACCGGTGATGCTCCTGTACATATTGAACTTGCCGATGGCGCGGGTGGCAAACGTCCATTTTTTGTAGCGGAGATCAATAGCCAGGGAATAACTCCATTTCGGGTATATGTTCCCGGTCCAGATCCTGTCGTTGGGTGTGATCACCCCGTCGCCGTCGATGTCTTTATATTTAATATCCCCGGGCATTACTTTATTCCAGGTTTGCACCGGGCTGTTGTCGATATCTTTTTCATCTTTAAATAAACCCAGCGCGATATAATTCAGGTCACGGCCATAGTCGAGCCCAATGCCGCTCTGGTAGGCTACTTTAGGATCCAGCTGCCCATTTTCGAGGATAGTATTCGTATTATAGCTGATAATGCCTTTGATATAATTGATCCTGAAATTATTCCATGATTTGGCATAGGTGATATCGAAGTCGATACCCCTTGATCTTGTTTTGCCGAGGTTTGCTTTGGGTACAGCCGGTAATCCCAGGGTAGCGGGCAACCGGCTTAAATCGATGAGCTGATCGTTGTTCACATACTGGTATGCGTCTATCACTATTTTTATTTCCCTGAAAAGCCCTATTTCAGCGCCTAAATTCAGTTTCTGGTTGCGTTCCCAGGTAAGGTTCAGTTGTTCCAGTCTTGATTCACCCACACCGGGAATGAAAGTGCCGCTACCTGCCGCCTGTCCGAAGCCGAAGGTATAACCGGCAACAGGGCCGGTGGTAGCCATATAGCCAAAGCGGGTAGCATTGCCGGGAGCGCCAACGGTACCGTATGATATCCTGAATTTGAGAAAGTCGATTACTTCGGAAATATTTCCCCAGAACTTCTCACCGGAAGGCACCCAGCCAAAGCCGATAGAAGGAAAGGTAGACCATCGTTTATCTGGTGTGAACATCTGCGACCCCGAGGCGCCGAAGTTCACGTCTGTAAAATATTTATCGGCCCAGCCTAACGTTAATCGCCCTGCCACGGATTGTTCGCGTGCGGGCAATGCATTAATGAGTAATGTGGCTCCATCGCCATCCGGGGCATCGGTAAGGAATTCGCGCTGCTTGTAAAGCAGTAACCCTGTTACTGCCAGGTGTTTGAGAAATGTTTGTGCATAGTTCATACTGCCCTGGAGCTCTATCACGCGGTTGCCGGTGGGAGCTACATAGTTAAAGCGCATTTTATCATCGAGATCCGGTGTTTTATTGATGGTGACCAGGTTGCCGTCTTTATCCCTGCCGGAGCCCATATAGCTGTTGGCGAAATCAGGCGCATGCCGCTGGTAGTCTTTAATATACTGATGCGCATAAAAATTGCTTTTGGTAAAAGATGCGATGCCGTTAAGGAACAGTCCTTTGGTGATCCAGTCCAGCTTCTGTGTGACGTTTACGTTGGTCGACATGTAATTGGCGTATCGCTTGATAAAGCCGGTTTTATTCAGTAGGGAGTAAGGGTTCACAATCCCGATGGGTTCTTCCGGGGCCGTGCCGTTGGAGTATTCTGCCGGGAATAGGGTAGGGTTGATCATGTTCATAATATCGAGCAGTTTGTCTACTCCCTGTCCGGGTTCCGTGGTGGTGTTATATCTTCCGTCGAAACCAATGCCCAGTGTGGTTGTGGGCGACAGATCCGCTTTCAGGTTGGAGCGGAAGTTAAACTGGTTGTAATTGGCATTGGAGGCGCCTTTGCTGTTGAACATGCCTTTTTCATTGTAAAAGCCGCCCGACATGTAATACGTAACTGCATTACCGCCACCGCTGATATTGAAGTTGGCTTTACTGGCAGGATTATTTTGCTTCACCATGGTTTTGTACCAATCTACATCCGGGTAAAAATCCATATCGTTGTCGGCGAATTTTGCAATTTCTTCATCGGTATAAAAAGGACGTTTGCCACGTACTGCCAGCGCTTCGTTTTTCATCCGGGCGTAAGTAGGCGCATCTACCCACCGGGGTTTGTACGACGCGTTGTTGATGGAAGAGGATGCAGAGAGGCGGATGGTAGGGCGCGAAGCGATCTTACCGGTTTTGGTGGTGATAACGATGATACCATTGGCGCCTTCAAGGCCATATACTGCAGTGGCGGATGCATCTTTCAGTATGGAGAAAGTGGCGATGTCGTTTGGATCTACGTCATCGATATTTCTGCGGAGGCCATCGATGAGGATGAGTGGAGAGGAGTTGCCGGTAACGGAGTTGATACCCCTGATAATGAAGGAGGCGCCATCCTGCCCCGGCTGACCGGATTGCTGTACAAAGGTAACGCCGGCCACTCTTCCTGCAAGCTGCGTGGTAAGGGAGCGGGTAGGGGCCCTTAACTCGGTAGGGTTCACCGTAGTGATAGCGCCCACTACGCTTACTTTCTTCTGCACGCCCATGGCTGTTACCACTACCTCGTCTTTTGTAACGCTTTCCGATTCCATCAATACAGGGAATTTCCGTAGACTGGCATTCGGGATTGTTTTAATATCCACCTCCTGGGACCGGTATCCTACCGATGAAAACACCAGTGTGGAATACCGGGGGATATTACTGAGAATAAAATACCCGTTCTTATCTGAAACAGTTCCTACCAGCGGATTTGCTTTCAGGTAAATGCTGACTGCAGTTATCGGCTGGTTCTGAAGATTAGTAATAGTACCGGAAACCGTGATGTTTGAGCCACTACTGTCTCTTGTTGCGAGCAGCGCAGAGCGCGGTGTCTGGAGCGACACCAGTTTATTGGAATTGACGCGGAAGGAGATATCGGTTTCTTTCAGGATGGCGGTTAATACCGTGGTGATGTTGCCGCTTTTTCCTTCATAAGGGGCGGCGATCCTGTCGAATGCCGGGTCTTCCGTATAAAGGAACCTGTATGGCGTGTTTTTTTCGATGTATTCCAGTACTTCCCGGATCGACTTTTTACCGGCGGGAACGCTCACCTGCTGTGAATAGGCCCGGAGGGAAGGACATAAGCCCAGCACGACGCCGAGATACAGCAGTAGCCTGCAGAATTTTTTCAAATTCATGTAAATTTTGGTTTATAAAATGAACATAATAGGTAAAAGCGGATACCTGCAGACTTCATGACGCCCGCCGTATCTTATTTATAAAAGAAGTTGCAGTTAAGAAATCGTACTGCCGTGAGGGTTAGTACCTGCACAGCAGGTGTTTATTGCTCGATATATATTTTATTGCCTGAAATAGTATAATGAAAAGGAATAGTTTGTTGTAATGCAGAAAGGATCTCATGAACAGATTCTTCTGAAAATGTTACTGTGATGCGGATATCCTGGAATGTGGTATCACTGAAATAGATATCTACATTGAATTTTCGCTGCAGTTCATTCGCAACGTCGCGGAATCTTGCAGCGCGGAAAATCATTTTATTCTTCAGCCAGGCTGTCTCGTCAAAGCTGCTATCGGAGCGGTTAAACGCCATATGCTGTAGCGATACGGTTTCATTACGCGTTTCCTTCACTGTAGAAGGTATTGTATACAGGTTTTGTTTTTGATTGATGATCACTTTTTCTCTTGGCCGGAGCAGGATCACTCTTTCCGGATCTTTTTCCGTGGTGAGCTGAATAGTGCCGGTAAACAGGGAGGCTTCCACCAGTGAATCTTCGGCATATGCCTTCACGTTAAAAGTTGTGCCCAGTACTTTTACTTCCACGGCGCCGGCTGAAACGATCATCGGCATGGAAGGGTTTTTCTCTACATCGAAATAGGCTTCCCCTTCCAGGTTGATCAGCCTGTTCTTTACGCCGAAATCTTTGTCATAACTAAGCCGGCTGCCTGAATTCAGCATAACAACTGAGCCATCCGGCAGGTGAACAGTTGTTTTTGCGCCCCGTTCTGTATTGATTTTATTAACAAGCACACTGGCAGTATCGTGGCTTATTACCAGGTACAGCAGCGTAATGGCAGCCAGGTTCAAGGTGGCGGCCACATACATTTTTGAATAGCGCCGCAGGTGTTTGCCGATACCTTTTACAGGAGGCGAGGGTTCAACGCCGGGCACCAGTTCCGGGAGGTGACGACGTAAGCGTTGTTCACTCAGCTCAATAGCGGCAGGATCTTCCGTTGTAACAATTTCCAGGTTGAAGGCTGCGCCCAGGAATTCGCTTTGCTGGAATTCCTGCTGATGTATTTTCAGCAGTTCATCCAGCTCTTCCATCTCCTCACGGGATATTTCCTGGCTAAACTTTTTAGCGAGCAGTTCCCAGATTCTGTCCATGTAAATGGTAGTCGTTTATTAGAAGGAGTGGTAAAACTACCGGTTACCCTTAAAGGCCCGGAAAAAAAATTATGTAGTAGAGAAAGTGAAGGCTTTACTGAGTTTTTTTAAAGCGATACCCATTTGTGCTTCTACTGTTTTAGTGGAGATGTTCAGGATTTCGGCTACATCACGGTATTTGAATGATTGTTCTTTTACCAGCATGAAAATGAGCTTACATTTGGGGGGAAGCTGGTTGATAGCATTATTAACCCTGTGCAGCATTTCAGAAGAAATAAGCAGTTCTTCCGGGGAGCGGGCTACTTCCAGGCGGAAATCTTCAATGTTATCCAGTGGCTCGGTGAGGTTCAACTGTTGTTTCAGGAAAGTGAACGCTTTGTTCCTGGCAATGACATACAGGTATACTTCAGGATTCAGGACTTCCTGCATTTTTTCCCGGCGTTGCCATAACTGTACAAACACATCGCTGGCCAGTTCTTCGGCAGGTTCCCGCTGCTTCACGAGTGAGTGGATCAGTTTGAATATCCGGCTAAAATAAAGATGGTGCAGCTTTACAAGTACAGCTTCCCCGTCTGCATTGGGTAGTTGCTGGAATAGAAGCCTTGCTTCGGTTCCTCCTTTCATAACGATTTGGCTGATGTGTGCTGTTTATTTTGTCATTGTCACTTTAATAGCCGGTAGTTACAGGTCTATCTGAAATTAAATTAAGTCGGTGTCCCTGATTTACCAAGCTTCAGGCAAAATCCGGTGAGCAAAAGTTAAAATAACATTAGTGAAAATATCGGGGCTGGAAGAATATGGTGTACGTTATATTAGCAGTATGGAAAACAGCATTATTGAAATATGCCGGCAATGGAAGCAGGAAAAGATCCAGCTGAATCCAGGTGCGGCTCCTGATTTGATTTCAGCCGTGGAAAACAGCATCGGCTTTACATTTCCGGCAGGATTTAGAGAATTATATACAGAGATAAATGGTTTTCCCGATGGAGACTGGAGAGAAAATATGTTTTCAATATGGCCGCTTGAAAAGATACTTGAAGAATATATTAGTTGTGATGATAATAATTTTATTGGTTTTTCTGATTTTTTAATCCATTGTCATGCCATAGGATTTTTGAAGACCCAGCCTGGCGTTTTTAAGAGATATGGTGGCGAAGAATATTTTTTTATTGCTGCATCTTTCCTGGACGCTATTGCCTTGATAAATACCAATTCCGACCTGATCTATTGATAAAAGCTCCCGGGATTTTGTGTAATTTCCCGTTATGTTATATGAACAGCGAATGAAGGTGGAACTGGAGTGCGCCTTCAGCAGCCAGGAGCACCGGAGGAATGTATTTGAGCAGATAGGGGACTGGAAAGAAAAAAACAGCCAGCAGCCGGGACGGCGATGAATGCTTATAGAATGAGGATATTGGAGGGATGATAATATATCTGATTTAACAATGATAAAAAGCGATTGGATCCGGAAAGAAAACTTATTGCCTTTCCTTCTTATTTTATCACATTTATCCTCTTACGATTTTTATGAAAGCGACCGGGAGGCCATTGAATATGGGTTGATGGGTACCTCGGATGAGGACAACATTTGGTTTGAGTATAAACTTATTGGTAAAAAAACGATTTCCCTCCGGTTGGCGAAGGACCCGGAGGGTAACCTGCTATTTTATAACGTTGACTTCCCTGATGAGATGAAAGAGCCTATGGAATTGATGGATTATATATTGAGCAGCTTTTCAATGATGCCTATAGGTCTCTGAAATTACTTATCAGTTAGATGTTCTTCAATCTCCTGCAGAATTCTGCTTCACTGATTTCTTCGTTAAATCTTGTATAATACAATTGCACCAGCTTTTGAAATGGAACTTCCTTTATAACAATTTTTCCACTGGCCGGAGGATTAATGGCAATTTCCTTGCCTC
>NZ_DATCRD010000362.1:0-12613 GCF_036569185.1 Chitinophaga sp. | reverse complement strand
AAGCTCCTTGTTCAGAGTCACATTTTTACAGGGCTTTTCCGTAAATTTAAATATGAACATATTCTTTGAAGGACCAGTATTATGGTCGCAGATAGACGCCAATATGCACCTGCGTCACTCGGCTTATGCCGACTTTGCCGCACAGGCGAGGCTAAGCCTCCTGGAGCAGGTAGGACTTACCGCAGTTCAGTTTATTCAGCAACAGCTTGGCCCCATCCTTTTCCGGGAGGAGCTGTTTTATCACCGGGAAATCAGCCCTAACGACAAAGTACGGGTTAGCTGTGAAATGACCAGGTGCCGGCCAGACGGCTCCCGCTGGTCCATTAAACACGAAATTTTCCGTGGCGACGGCACCAAATCCGCCACTATCCTGGTAGACGGCGCCTGGATAGACACCCGTAAACGTAAGCTCACCGGGCTTCCTCCGGAGCTTATGGAAAAATTCAAAGCAATCCCCCGTAGTGAAGATTTTGTAGAAGAAGCCTAGCGCGGATTTTGTCTGACTCAGGATTACGCTGATTATACTGATTTATTTTAAGATTTTATAAATGATTTAAAAAGCTTTTTGAGAGATAAAAGCTGATATTCGCTAATATCTCCCGGAATCCTTTAAAATCCAAAGTGATCAATCAAGGTAATCAGTATAATCAGCGTAATCCTGAGTCAGACAAAATCCGCGTCAGACAAAATCCGCTCCGTTATCTCACCGTAAGTGGCTTTGCCAATTTATCGGATTCCAGCTCTTTGATAAAAGGCAGCTGGTTCTGCAGGTATACCCTTGTGGATTGCTCCAGGTAGTTGTCCAGCTGGAAAAACTTGGCCGCTCTCGTTGCTCCCAGCAACTTGTTAAACTTCCGGAAATACCGCATTTGTAACCGCCCGAACTCCAGGTCATTATTAATAAACTGCCTGGTTAGCGAGTTCATTTTCTTTTCATCAATAGAAGAAAATTCTTCATTATACATTTTCAATAACGCAATACGCTCCGTTAACCAGGGACTCTTCTCCGTTTCATATTCAAGGAATGCAGATTGAAACGCCCGTTCCTCTAAAGGGGAAATCTTCAAAAAATCATTCAACAATGATTCTTTGTTCTTGCCAAAAATTTGTGTTACAAGATCCTCATTGGGCAAAACAGCTACTGCGGGCGTAATTTGGGCCGTTAACCGCCAGGCAGCACCCAGGATCATGAACAAACAGATAAGCTTTTTCATGCACTGAAAATTTAGGATTAATGGCAGGTTCAACCACAAACCTTTGCATTCAGGGGGTAACGGACACCAGCTCGGAACGGTGTAGTAGAATAAAAAGCAGGTGTAGTGCCCACTATATTATGGCAATGAATCTACCGTTTTATATAAACAATATCCGGCTACAAATGGTTGCAGATAACACCAAATAAAAAGGCCGCCTGAAAGCGTACTTTTAGGCGGCCCGATAAAAAAGAATGGATCTAATTCAGGGACTGCTGGTTGGATTTCATAAATGCATCATATGCTTCTTTTGTCCAATGCTGATAATCTTCCAAATTAATGCCCAGTCGTTCATCCCGCTCTACTTCCTTATATTCCCGGCTGTCCCAGTAACCTTTCGCCAATGATTCAATATTCCGGGAAACCGTGGCAGATGCTACTTCGTAATCGTCAGGATAACTTTTGTAGTTGCCAATTGCCAATACCTGGATTTCTTGTTTTACTGCTTCCTTACTTTGCTTTGCCATGGTTAAAATTTTTTAGTTCAACCGTTGGAAAACAAAAATGGTTCCCGTATCCTGCCAAGGGCCGCCTTTTTAAGGTTTCATTAACTTAAAATTATGTTAACAAGGTCATGGATGGGAATAGGTAACCACGTCTATACCCACGCCATTAGGGTCTTGTATGGCAAAATGCCGGTCGCCCCATGGCTCGTTGCGGATCGATATCTTTATTTCCACTCCTTTTGCTTTGATCTCCTCATATACCTTGTCCACATCATCTACCTCAATGGTCAGGTATACTCCTTTACCGTTAAAGGCTGTTTTAAACAACGGTTGCTGCGACCCATGCTCTGGTAATAAAAAACTGATCTCCGCCTGTTTGTCCGGTGTATGCAGCAAGAGGTAAAATTCGTTTTCGAACGACACCCCAAAGTTTAATATCTCCGTATAAAATTTCTTGCTCTCCGCTAATTTAGCAGTAATAATACCTGCATTCAGTTTCATTTTGCCGGGTTTTGCCTGTGAATAAATATTGGATATAAAAAAGAAGAAAATAAATACTAACAGCCCTCTTTTCATATAGGTTCCAGTTTTATGCCAGCAAAGTTAAGCCCGCGGCGAAATCATAAATTGTAAAAAACGGACAACTTATTTCTGGAACACCTTAGCAGGAGTAAGACCATACAGGCTTTTAAATTCGTGGATGAAGTGGGCCTGGTCATAATAACCGGCATCGAGGTAGGACTTATTCTTCCGGATATGGGCATGAGTGAATTGCAGGACTTTCTGAAACCTTACTACCTTACCGAATGCTTTTGGCGTATCGCCAATATAGTGCTCAAACAGGCGTCTTAACTGGCGGGAACTGATTCCCGGAGGCAAATCCTTCTCAAGGGTGATCATTCCTGCCTGCTGAACAATCAGATCCACCGCCTCCAGCAAACGGTTATCTGCCGGTAACGCTTTACTGGTATGGGCCAGCAGGAAGCTATCCAGCAATAATTTCAACTGTTGTGCACTTGTTTCTTCATGAAACCGGTTTGCCAGGAAACGGGCCGCCTCCGGCATCACGCATTCCAGGGCAATGGCCTGCCTGCTTAATTCAGCAGCATTGACCGGGAACATACGGGGAAACATACCCGGCAAAAACCGGATGCCTGCATAATTAAAATTTCCTTCCAGCGGAAAACAGGTATAGGCATCACTGAATCCCATGATAAAACTCTGCCGCGGATCATGCAGCTCAAAAAAAATATCCATGCAGCCATCCGCCACCACCCGATAATGGAAAGGCGCTGTTAGTGCATGTCTGGTATTAAGTTGCCAGTAGCAGTAAACATACTCCCGCAACCGGAGGTCAGGTAAAAACTCCCGGTACGCCACCATTTCTTCCGGTTGCGCTACAAAAGGCTGCACTGGCGCGTATGAGGTACGAATATGGGAAATGGCTGTCATTCTCCGTTCAGATCAATATGCAATTATAACATAATTGCCCTGATATACGCACTTCCGTAATTTCCCCACCTGCCAAGTACTTTTGAAACGGATTCGGCCAACCCTTTATTGTCTACAGGCTTCCCTTTTACCGGCGGCTTCAGCGCCTCTTCTTTGGTATCATCTATCAGTACCTTGGTAGCAAACCAGGTGATATGCTCATGTGGCAGGGCTACGCCCAGGATCATTCCAGGAAGGCCACTAAACGATTCCGGGCCGCCCGGCGTAACAATCGCATCCGTATAAAACGCCACTACGTAAATAGAATCCATGATAACGGCATTTGCCCGCCGGCAGTCAAACCCTGCGATGTTACGGGTTTCATCAGTGATCTTCCAGCGGATCTGCCGCATGGAATCCTTTACCAGGTACATCTGCTCAAATACCTGCTTCTGTGAAATACTCTGCATACTGTCCAGCCGGGAATACACTACATTTACTTCCGCCGGGGCTGATTCCCATATCGGCTTCTTGTTATCAGGATTATCTCTCCCCGGCTTATACAGCGATGTCTGATGAGAAAATGAATAGTCGAAATAAGTGACCTGGTATTGCGACATTCCCTTCTTCAACATATCCGTCCATGAATTATCCTCTCCTTTACTCAATTGATCCATGCGGGCAAAGAGGTTCACCCGCTTCTCAAATTCTATCCGGCCCTGCTCTAAAAAAGTGGTATGCTGCGCATGGGCGGGAAAAGCAAGAACTGCAAACAGTATAACGGCCAGGAGCATACGAATTTTCATACTGGTATTTTTCATAACATCATTCTTTAGGGGCGCCAGCGCCTAACTTGTTAAAGTTCCAGATAAAAGACAATAAGCCATAACGGCCAATGGTGCTGTATGTCCGCTGGCTGATGGTATTTGTTTGCACTGATCTGCTGAAGCCTATATTCTGGTTCAGGATATCATTCATAGAAAAATTAAGCTGCACCAGTTCCTTCTTCCCAAATTTTTTCGCTACAAAAGCATTCAGGATAGCCACATTATTATTGGTGGTAAACACCGGCGTTTTCTGACGGATGTTGTAATTCATGTCTGCATGCAGTACAAATTTAAGCGGCAGGAAGAAACTCACGTTTGGTGAAATGTTATAGGTCCAGTACTGTGTACGCAACGCTTTATTCACAGAGGATACGCTGTTGTTAAAATTAGCTTCGGCCTCAAAGGAGTATTCATATTTTTTGTCCTTGTACTTACTCACACTAATACCCATCCCTATATTGGAAGAGTTAGTGACATTCAATAACCCGTTCACATAGTTCACATTCCTGTTCAGGCCGCCGTTAGAAGTGCCCCCTACCCGAAGGTCCCAGGGGCTTATCTTCCAGCCCATATATAAATTAAACCGTCCGCTCCTGTTTCCGTCCAGGTTTACCGCCTGGCTGGTGGTTACACCGGATGTGTCTACCACGCTTTTGTCGCTGATGGCGTTGCTGGTAGAACCGTAAAACAAAGACACCCATATATTTCTCCCGGTCATTACTTTATAATCCGAGAAATTGATATTGAAATTATTGTTGAAAGATGGCTTCAGGGATGGATTACCCACCTGGAGCCTGAGCGGATCGTCATTCACACGGATAGGCTGCAGCTGTTCAATGCCAGGCTGGCTGGTATAACCGTTGTACTCTACCGTAAGGCGGCGCTGCTGCGAAAAGCTGTACCGGAACATCGCCCGGGGATACCAGTTCACAAAATCACGCTTCACTTCGTTATCCCGGAACATATCTTTCTGGCTGAAACTGGTAAGTCCTACGTTACCGCCTATATTAATACGGATCTTATTTTTCGTATAGCCATAACGGATACCACCTTTGTGTGTTAAAATATTAAAAGCATAATCGTTACTGTATAAAGAATCCAGGTCGCTGTATTTACCATCGGTTTGTTTGTTATAGGAGTTCCTGTTGGAATGATTGTTATCTATATTAATGCCATAGTTAAACAACAGGGAAGATGCTGCCGACAAAGGTTCCGTGTAAGTAAAATTACTGATAATACTGATGCTTTCGTTATTGGTGGTTTTAAGCTGATCTGTGTTTTGTACAGAATCCAGCTTACCTTGTTTATAGTATGCTGTATAAGCATCCAGCATGCCTTCCCCGTTGGTCCTGGAATAATTTTCGGCGAGGTTCAGGGAAAGCGTGCGACCCTTTTTCTTCAGTTTCTTACGCCATAGTAAATTGGCGTTCATGCTCCCGATGTCCGATACATTAGATGTTTTCCTTTCTCCGCGGTTCACCACCATATCATTCAGCTCCATGCCGCTGGAGCTGAGCATATTGGATATTTTATGATCCAGGCCCCCATCTACCTGCAGCTTAATGGAAGAAGTAGAATCAAACTGCCGCTCATAGCTGCCATTCAAGCGGTTCCTGAGAATGTTGTTATGAAAATTTTCTTTGGAATGATTGTAATAGATAGTATCCTGCAAGATATTCTGGGACGTGTTCTCACTGTTTCCATCTATATATAGCTTCATTATTTTGTAATTGCCGTTCACGTTCTGCCGGTCCCTGTCCCATTTATCGGAATAATGCAATCCCCCGGTTTGCACCAAAGGGTATCCGTCTCCGCGGTAACGGCCGTCCCAGCTGTCCAACTCATCGCCATTGAAACTGAATTCCACATCCCCATCATCATTAAAGGAAATATCCCCGGTGCCGGAGCCGAATTTTTCCCGGTCGCCCCAGTCGAGCCCCACCTTACCGGTATTGGACACAATGCCAAAAGCTGCCAGCTTCTTTTTTCCCCTGAATATATTCAGCATACCCTGGCTGTCGTGAAAGCCATTATCCCCGGCGCCTGCCGCCACTTTTCCAAAGTAGCCGCGTTTCTTATCTTCCTTTAGCTGGATATTAATGGTTTTGGACCGCTCTCCATCATCAATACCTGTAAAAGCTGCCTGGTCGCTCTTCTTATCATACAATTGCACCTTATCCACCATATCTGCCCGCAGGTTCTTGGTTACGAGTGTAGGATCATCTCCAAAAAATTCTTCCCCATCTACCAATACTTTTTTTACCGTTTCTCCCTGCGCAGTGATTTGTCCTTTGCCATTTACCTGTATACCCGGCAGTTTCTTCAACAGCTCTTCTACAGAGGCATTGGGAGCAGTTTTATAACTATCGGCGTTAAACTCTGTAGTATCTCCTTTCATTTTTATAGCGGCTACTTTTTGCTGTATCACTACCTCCTGTAGTAAACGGGATTTCAGCGTCAGCATAATTTTATCCAGCTGCACCGCTGAGGTATCCGACAATGTTAACGGCTCTACGTAATCGGCAAAAGCAGGATAAGTGATCATCAGCAGGTATTTCCCTGCCCGGAGGTTTGTTAATTCAAAATGCCCTTTTTCATCGCTCCTGGTAAACTTATATAAAATGGAGTCTTTTGCCTGCAGCAACGCTACTACTGATTTGGATAACTGTACATGATTAAGCGTGTCTGATACATTACCCTTAACGGAGGCATGCTGCGCCAGGCAGCAATGCGTAATGATCATACCGAGAATCAATCCGGATAGTTTCTTCATTTGTGGAGTATACAGGTTATTGGGTACAGATGCTATAAAGTTAAAATTCCATAATAAAAAGGGAACTTATGTTGCCATGTGTGATAAACATCTGTTAAATGGACATCCTACTTATCATGTAGAGAAAGAATATTAATAAAAAGATAACAGGTAGTAAGAGAAGATCATCATTTTTGAAATCCATAATTTATTGTATATTTTTAAAATTATCTATTCCCGTTATGAAGCACGAAAACTCATTAAGAAGCGCTAATTGGTTTGCCCGTGAAGGCAAAGATGGTTTTATATACCGCGCCTGGCTGAAAAAGCAGGGCATTCCCCAACATGAACTGGAAGGCAAGCCTGTTATAGGTATCTGTAACACCTGGTCCGAGCTTACGCCCTGCAACTCTCATTTCAGGGAACTGGCGGAAGCCGTGAAGCGGGGCGTTATTGAAGCAGGGGGTTACCCGCTGGAATTTCCCGTAATGTCGTTAGGTGAAACCCTGATCAAACCTACCGCCATGTTGTACCGCAACCTGGTGAGCATGGATGTGGAAGAATCTATCCGCGCCAATCCCATTGATGGCGTGGTGTTGTTGTGCGGTTGCGATAAAACCACACCGGCATTGGTGATGGGCGCCTGCAGCGTGAATATCCCCACCATTGTAGTATCCGGCGGCGCCATGCTTACAGGCAGGCACAGGGGAAACAGCATTGGTACCAGCGATATCTGGCGGTTTAGTGAAGATGTAAGAGCGGGCAGGATGACCAACGAAGAACTGGCTATGGCGGAAGCCGGCATGTGCCGCAGCGACGGTCATTGTGCGGTAATGGGCACCGCATCTACCATGGCCTGCATGGTGGAATCCCTGGGCTTATCGCTGCCACAGAACGCAGCGATCCCCGCACCGGATGCCGCCCGCAAAATACTGGCGCACCTGTCTGGTAGCGAGGTCGTAAAAATGGTCCGGGAAAACAGACGATTAACAGATATCCTTACGAGGGAAGCTTTTGAAAACGCCATCCGTGTAAACGCAGCCATCGGCGGCTCCACTAATTTCGTGATCCATTTGCTGGCCATTGCAGGCCGTATAGGCGTGGAGCTGAACCTGCAGGACATGGACACCTTTTCCGCCAATATCCCGCTGATCGCCAATCTACAGCCATCCGGCAGTTACTTCATGGAAGATCTTTATTATGCCGGCGGACTGCCAGCTGTGATCAATGCTCTGCTGGATCATCTTCACAAAGATTGTATCACCGCCAATGGCAAAACCATTGAAGCAAATTATGCCAGTGCTGCCAGTTATAACAAAGAGGTGATTTCATCAATAGATAATCCCTTCAATCCCGTATCGGGCATCGTGGTGTTGAAAGGCAACATCTGCGAACAGGGCGCCGTTATCAAACCCTCGGCTGCCAGCCGGCACCTGATGAAGCATACCGGTAAGGCAGTGGTGTTTGAAGACATAGACGATTACAAAAAACGGATCGATGATCCTGCGCTGGATGTAGACGAAAACAGTGTGCTGGTGCTTAAAAATGTAGGGCCAAAGGGCTACCCGGGAATGCCTGAAGTAGGCAACCTGGGATTGCCTGCAAAGCTGCTGGCCAGGGGCATTACCGATATGGTGCGCATTTCCGACGGACGGATGAGCGGCACCGGCTTTGGCACCGTAGTGCTGCACGTATCGCCGGAAGCTGCGGCAGGCGGCAATCTCGCCATTCTCCGCGATGGGGATGTGATTACGCTGGATGTACAGCAGCGCAAACTGGAGGCCGCCATTTCCCCGGAGGAAATTGCCCGCAGGAAAGCAGCCTGGCAACCGGTTTACCCGCAATCGGCAAGAGGTTATGTGCAGCTATACCAGCAGCATGTGGAACAGGCGCACCTCGGTGCGGACCTCGACTTCTTAAAGGGCAGCTCAGGCAGCGAAGTAACCAGGGACTCACACTAAAAAACAGCTTATGACATTTGATAAGAAAGTAGCTATTGTTACCGGCGCCGGACAAGGCATCGGGTTCGAGATCAGCAAACAACTGGCATTACAGGGAGCTACCGTGATCCTGAACGATATTGATACTGCCCTGGCGCAACAGGCCGCAGCCGCCATTACCGCCGCAAAGGGGCATTGCATCCCACTGGCCGGCGATTCCGGCGATATCAGCTTTATCCGGCAAATGGTGAGCACCGCTGTTACACAATTCGGACGGCTGGACATTGTCATTGCCAACGCAGGGATCACCCTCTTCGGTGATTTCTTTACCTACACCCCGGAAGCATTTAACCGTGTTATGCAGGTTAACCTGGGCGGTACCTTTTTCCTGGCGCAAACTGCCGCCAACCAGATGAAGCAACAACCCGGGGGAGGATCCATTTTGTTCACTTCTTCCGTAACCGGTCACCAGGCGCATAAAGACCTCGCTGCTTATGGTATGAGTAAAGCAGCACTGGAAATGCTCGCCAAAAACTTAGTGATTGAATTATCGGCCTTCAAAATTACAGTGAACACCATTGCGCCCGGCGCCACGCTCACAGAACGTACGCTGGATGATCCTTCTTATGAAAAAACATGGTCAGACCTCACTCCCATGGGACGCCCTGCCTATACGCAGGATATTGCCAATGCGGCGTTATTCCTCGTGTCCGACCAGGCGAGGCATATTACCGGTCAAAGCCTTATTATTGATGGCGGGTGGACCAGCATCAGTCCTTCGCCATTTTGATTTGCCGGCAAAACCACCTCATTGACAGGGCATTACACCTTATCATTTTGAGCTACCGTTCTGCAATAAGCTCCAGCAGTTCCTTTGCACTCAGCTTCCCCGACTGATCACTGCCCTCCAGCAACTGATCGGCCAGATCCCGTTTGCTGTTATGCAGTGCAATGATCTTTTCTTCTATTGTATACTGCGCTACCAGCCGGTAGATGGTGACCGGCCTGGTTTGCCCGATACGGTGCGCCCTGTCGGACGCCTGCTCTTCAATAGCCGGATTCCACCACGGGTCCATATGGATCACATAATCTGCTGCTGTTAAATTAAGCCCTAATCCCCCTGCTTTCAGGCTGATCAGGAACAACTGCCCGCTACCTGCCTGGAACTCCTTCACCAGCTTATCCCGCTGCGGTATGGGAGTGCTTCCATCCAGGTAGAGATAGGTAACCCCCTGCTGATCAAGCGCTGCCCTTACCAGGTCGAGATGCTTTACAAACTGGCTGAACACCAGCGCGCGATGATTATTTGATACCAGTTCTTCTACAATTTCCCGGAACACAGTTAATTTGGAAGATGGGATATCGGCGTCGGCCTCCACCAGCTGCGGGTTACAGGCCGCCATCCTCAACCGGCTGATTTCCGCCAGTGCGCGGATATGCTGCTGCGCCATACTACCTTCCTGCGCCTTGATATTTTCCAGCGCCTTCCTGCGCAGGGCTTCGTAAAAGGATGCTTCATCCGGCGAGAGGCTCACCAGTTTTACGATCTCCGTTTTAGGCGGCAGTTCATCCAGCACCCCCGTTTTGGTACGGCGTAATATAAACGGGGAGATCAGTTTTTTCAGGTGCTGTTTCACCGTACTTTCCGGGTTTCTCACCGAAGGGAAAACAAATTGTTTGTTGAAATGATCCAGTGTGCCCAGCAACCCGGGATTGAGGAAGTTAAACAGGTTCCAGATCTCTGCCATATGATTTTGTATAGGCGTTCCCGTTAGCATGAGCTTAAACCCCGCCTGCAGCGACATGGCCGCTTTGGAAGTTTTTGTCTGGAAGTTCTTGATCATATGCGCTTCATCCAGTACCAGTGTGGGCCACTTTACGGAGGCCAGTAGTTTTTCTTCTGATTGCAATAATCCATAAGTAGTGATCACCACATCAAAAGGGCCGGCGCCTTTGATTAAGGCTGAGCGGCGGCCGTTGTGCAGGAATATTACATTCAGCGTAGGCGCAAACCGGCTGATCTCATTGCTCCAGTTATTCACCACAGAGGCCGGGCAAATCACCAATGCCGGGCCATCGGGCGCCCGGTGCAGGAGCAATGCAATAGCCTGTATAGTTTTGCCCAATCCCATATCATCTGCCAGGCAGGCGCCCGCTCCCCAGGCAGCCAGGTGGGTCATCCAGCGGAAGCCTTCTTCCTGGTAGGGCCGTAGAGTGGTCTGGAGTGTAACCGGCACCGTTATATCCAGCGCCATGGCAGCAGCCCTTTTATTTACAAAGGCTTTCCAGGCAGCATCTGTAATCACGCTGCCGGCATGCTCCAATAACTCGTCCAGCACCGGGAGGGCATATGGTTGAATGCTTACATTATCACGATCCATATTGGCCACGCTGGCCATTTCGTTTAGCCGCCGGCGTAAGTCGCCCGTTAATGCCAGGTACTCCCCGTTCTGTAACGCAATAAACCTCTTCTTTACGGTTCTGGTAGTATCCAGCAGATCTTTTAATGCCAGCACGGTAGCTTCGTCCACTTTTAATTCACCGGTGCACATAAACCAGTGATCTTTTTCTTTCAGTGAAATATGCAATTGCGGGAAGCCGGCCTGCTGTCTTATTTTGTAGCGCTCCCCCTCCGGCCATTCTGCCCTCACCAGTTCGGGATGCTCATAAATTATTTCCAGCAGCTGCAAACAATCCAGCGGATCTTCAAAGATGATAGTATCGTCTGAAAGGTCCTGGTCTATGGCACCCTGGATGAGATGCAGCAGGGTGGTTACATTATCTTTTTCCTTAGCCAGGTCGCGGATCGCCTGCCACCGCTCCCCGTTACTGATGCCAATAATATTGTGGGCGCCTGTACCGGGTTTGCAATATGGCGGATCGCTGGTAAAGGGTTTCACATAAATACCGGCTTTTAACCCGTCGCCCAGCGGCAGCAGTTGTACTACAATGCGGCTGTCGGCAGGGCGCCTGCTGATATTCGCAATATCGCCCATATCGGCATGGATGGTGAGGTGCGCGCCAATACTTTTCAATACCTGTACCAGTTTGTCTTTACCCGCTGCGGGCACTACAGGGATCTGTTCCAGCGTTTGCAGTAAACGGCGCTGCTGGGCGGTAAGATGAATGATCTTCAGGCGGGTATTACTCTCTTTTACAAACACCGTTTCACTGACGTAATCGTGTACATTGGCACTGAAAGTATAGCCATGCCCCGTCCTGTTAACACTCAGCTCCGGTTGCGCCTTTATAATCTCAACGGAAACAGAAATATCATCTGCAGAAAACAACAGGGGGTGGCCTGCAATCTCCTCCCATACTGTTTCAGCGAATGAATAGGATTCTCCGTCGTAATTGTAATAATGTTCTTTCTGCACAGTGGCGCCTATCCTGAAGTCCTGTTCTGTCATGGCTTCCGCCTTGCCTTCCTTTAGTTTTTTCAGCGCCACATTACGGCCGCTGCTCCAGGTATTATTGCCCTGGGAAGTTTGTAATACGGGCTGGATCTTATACCGGTCAAAATCTATCAGGTAGATTAACCGGGAAGTGGCCGCATTTTTTTCTTTTTTTGTAAGATAAGTATCGGCGCCCAGTAAGGTGTTTAGTAACCGTTCCCAGTCCGGCGTTTGCTCCATCTGTGAAAATACCGGCGGATGGGTGATAATATCGCCGGCTTCCCGGTATATGCTTTCATATCCCTGGTAATCATCTTCCTTAAATAAATATAAATATTCGTAGGTCAGTAACCGGTAGTGACGTTCCATGCCGAGCGACAGCAAACGTGCAGCGTGAATGCTGAAAGTGCGCAACAATTTACTTTTTGGGTGCAGCAGCTGCAAACATAATACCGACAGGTAACTCAGCAGGTTGCTCTCCCCACTTTCCAGGATCAACAACAGCAACTGTTCCCCCTTTTCCTTCCTTCCTGCATGAAAATGCAGCAGGCAAACAGCAGGAGTGATAG
>NZ_DATCRD010000361.1:0-6846 GCF_036569185.1 Chitinophaga sp. | reverse complement strand
GATCCCGCAATACTTCACCTGAAATTCAGCGCCGTAATAGCCCGTTCCTCTCAGATCAGCGAGGTGCTGTTGTTGTTGTCGGCCACCGGGGCGGTAAAGTTCAGGGAAGAAGGAAATAAAATTAAAGTATACTGATTTTTTATACCGGCTGTCGTTTTTAGAGTAATCATGCGCACCACCACGCAAGAGGTAAGATCTGTCATGCACTGCAGGCTATGCAGATAATACCTTCATTCAACAACGCGGGTAACCAGAATCTGCACAAATGAAACATTTGTGGCTTTATTATCATTCCCTGCACTTTGGTGGCAGGACAAAGACCAAACCATTATCAACCATGAAGTTTAAAGTTATTTTTCTGCTGTTGACATGCCTGCACCTGGCGGCAACAGGCATCTCACAGATCACGATCTCAAAAAACAGCACCACGCTGGCAGAAGTATTTAAAGAGATCCGGAAACAATCGGGTTATGTATTTATCTATAACAACGACATGTTACCGGAAGAAAAGCGGTTCGACCTGCATGTAAGAAATGCACCGGTGAAAGAAGTACTGGCACAATGCCTGAAAGGACTCCCACTTACGTTTACCATCCGCGATGCCAATACGATTGTGATAAGCCCTTACAGGCCTTCCGGCAGCACAGAAGACCAGGATCAGCCCTTTGTATTGAAAGGCCGTGTGGCCGATGCAAACGGCCAGCCATTACCCGGCGCCAGTGTAATGGTGAAAGGAACCCGCCTCGGTACCTCTACCCAGGCTGATGGCAGTTTCCTGCTCCGTATTCCGGATGAAAAATCCGTTGTCCTCATCACCTTTGTGGGTTTCAAATCACTGGAACTGAAACCCTGGAAGGAAGGAATCCGTACTATCCAGCTGGAACGGGCGGCCGTAGAGATACAGGATGTAGTGGTGCGCACAGGGATGTTCGACAGGAATAAGCTTACCTTTTCCGGCGCAGTAGCCTCTTTCAGCGGAAAGGACTTACGCCGGGTTGGTAACCTCAACGTGATACAAAGCCTGAAAACACTGGACCCTTCTTTCATTGTTACCACCAATAATATCCAGGGCTCCAACCCCAACCGCCTGCCTAATATAGAAGTACGCGGCAAAACAAGCCTTTCATCCAGCACGGTAAGGGACCAGTTTTCCAATGATCCCAACCAACCCCTGTTTATCCTCAACGGGATGGAAACAACCCTGCAACAGATCGTGGATCTCGACATTAACCGGGTAGCTTCCATTACCCTGCTCAAAGATGCGGCATCTACCGCGCTGTACGGCTCCAGGGCCGCCAACGGGGTAGTGATCGTGGAAACCATACAACCCAAACCGGGAGAGCTCAACGTGTCGTACACCACCGATCTCCGCTGGGAAATTCCCGACCTGCGCGATTATAATATGATGAATGCTGCGGAAAACCTGGAATTTCAACGACTGGCAGGACTGTACAGAAGCAGCAACGGCATCTCCGCTATCAACAATGATAACCTTTATAACCAGCGGCTGGCAGCAGTGCGCAGCGGCGTTAACAGCTACTGGCTCAATGTTCCGCTGAGAAACAGTTTTACCAACGGGCACTCGTTGCGCGTAAGCGGCGGCAGCCAGGAATTTCAGTATGGCATAGGCCTCAATTACCGGGGGCTGAACGGCGTAATGAAAGGATCCGCCAGAACCACCTGGGGCGGCACCGTGGACCTGGCCTACCGTAAAAAGAAACTGAATATCACCAACCAGCTGTATATAAATGGCACTAACTCCGATGAATCGCCTTACGGTTCTTTTAACAATTTCGTAAACATCAATCCCTACTACCGGAAAAAAAGAGACGATGGCAGCCTGAATACCGACAGGTACCTGGAAACCTACCTGGTAAACACCAACTCCTTTATTCCCGACACCGTTAAAGTAGGCAACCCCTTATACAACGCTACGCTTAATTCAAAAAATAATACCAATACCCTCATATTCCAGAACAATCTGAACTTCATATACGACTTTACCCGCGCCTGGCGCTTTTCCGGCGGTCTGCAGGTACAAAAAGGAACAACCAAAGGAACCCTTTTTATCCCCGCTTCCAATACCATGTTCGATACGGTAGACACTTACCGCAAAGGCAGGTATACCGATTCAAGGACAGACAACATGAGCTACCAGGCTAACCTGATGCTTACCTACCGGAGAATATTGAATGATGTTCACAGTCTTACCGGGAACGCCAGAACAGAAATGCAGGAACAAAGCCAAACCTATTCCGCTTATACGGCCACCGGCTTTCCCGAAGGCGTAAACCCCAACCCTGCCTTTGCCTATGGCTTCCTGCCCGACAGTAAACCGGTGTACCAGAAAACAACGGTGAGAAGGGTAAACGCACTGGCCAGTGTTAACTATGCTTACGACAACCGCTATTTTGCAGACGTCAATTTCAGGATAGATGGCTCTACCTCTTTTGGCGCTGAAAATAAATACTCTCCTTTCTGGTCGGCAGGCCTGGGCTGGAACATCAGCAGCGAACATTTTTTATCGGACCTGCGGTGGCTGACCATGCTGCGTATCAGGGGCAATATAGGCACCACAGGTAACCAGGCGCTTGGCAGCTATGCTTCCACTTCTGTTTACGGGTATGAAAATAACCTGAACATCTATGGCCAGGGGCTTTACCTTACCCAGCTCGGCAATCCCCTGCTGGAATGGCAGAAAACACAAAGCACCAGCGTTGGTATAGATGCCGCTCTGTTCGACAATCGCCTCACGGCTACTTTCAATGCCTATGAAAAATTATCGAAGCCACTCATCACCAATGGCTCGCTACCCACCTCCTCCGGGGTTTCCACCTATGTGCTGAACGTAGGCAACCTGCGAACCCGCGGTGTGGAAGCTATTGTACGGTATTCCCCCATTTATCAGCCACGGAAAAATATCGTGTGGACGCTGGGTTACACCGGTAGCTTATACAAAAGCCGGTACGAAGGGTTTTCCAACATTCTCAAAAACCTGAATGATGAAGCGCAGAAATCCAATTCCCTGCAACGCTATCTGGATGGTTACAGTCCTGATGAGCTCTGGGCAGTAAAATCCCTCGGTATAGATCCTGCTTCCGGTAAGGAAGTTTTCAGGAAAATAAACGGAGAGAAAACACTGGTATATGATCCTGCCGACATCGTACCACTGGGCAATGGCAGGCCACAAGCAGAAGGTGTGATAAGTTCCAATCTCAATTTCAAAGGATTCCTGTTTGGTATTAATCTCCGTTACAGCATTGGCGCCTATCTCTTCAATTCCGCCCTGTACAATAAAGTAGAGAATATCAGCTTCGACCAGCTGCAATACAACCAGGATAAAAGAGCACTGGAACTTCGCTGGAAACAACCAGGCGATGAAGCCTTGTTTAAAGGCATCAGCCTCACTGATGTAACGCCGATGTCGTCGCGCTTCATCCAGAAAGAAAACTATCTCACCGGCGAATCCATTAACGCGGGTTACGAATTCCGTTCAGTACAATATTCATGGGTGCGGCGCCTGAAACTGCAAACCATCCGGGTAAACGCATATATGAATGATATTTTCCGACTGTCCAATATCAGGGCAGAAAGAGGGATTGATTACCCCTTCAGCAATGCAGTTTCTTTTAGTTTAAACATCTTCTTCTAAAATACTTTTTTATGCAACCGATACAACGCATATTTCCGCTCCTGTTGCTTACTGCTCTCCTGCTTACACTGGCATCGTGCAACAAATACCTGGATGTACAGCCGGAAGACAAGTTCCTGGAAAACCAGGTATACAGCAGTCAGACATCTATCCATAATGTAATCAACGGTATTTATCTCAACCTGGCAAAACCAGCTGTATATGGCCGTGAGCTTACCGCCACCACCCTCGATGTACTGGCCCAGTATTACAACTGTGGTTCGACTTCACATCCATTTTATACAACAGCCGGTTACAAATATGGAGATGCTACCACTATGGGGCATACTGCCGGTATATGGAACAGTTCCTACACGGCCATCCTCAATATTAACCTCTTTATTCACAATCTCGACAGCACGAACAATGTGTTAAGCGCAGAAGAGAAAAATCTGCTGCTGGGAGAAGCATATGGGCTCCGGGCGTTTGTAGCTTTCGATATATTGCGGCTTTTCGGCCCCGTATATGCCACCGACTCCACCAAAGCTGCTATTCCCTATCCTGTTACACCAGATTCAAAAATAGAGACCATGCTGCCTGCCAATACTGTTGTTGCGAATGTGCTGGCAGATATTGCCACAGCCTTAAAGCTGCTGGAACACGACCCCGTGCGTAATGCCGGCGTACAGGCGCCCGATGCTGTTTCAGATAAATTTTTCAGTTTGCGCAACCGCCGTATGAACTACTACGCGGTAAAAACGCTACTGGCCAGGGTATTGCTGTACCGCCGCGATAATACAGGAGCAGCTGCTGTAGCTAACAATATCATCAATGAAGCCACACCCTGGTTTCCCTGGAGCCCGGCAGCGCTTTCTGCACCAGGCATTGCAAACCCCGACCGGATCTTCTCTTCGGAAGTTATTTTCGGACTGGAAAATGCGGATATGTACACCACCCAAACCAGCTGGTTTGCAGCCAACCTGAACACCAGTCTCCTGGCTCCCCTGCCACAAAGGCTTACTGCTATTTACGAGGATTATGCCAACGATTACCGTTACCGGATCAATTTTGATGTAGACAGGACCTCTACGCGTACCGACAAAACTTTTTTCAAGTATGCAGATATACAAAACAAAAACCTGCTTTACCGGAAACTACAGCCGCTCATGCGCCTGACTGAACTATACTACATCGCCATAGAAGGAGAAACAGACGATAACAAGGCAAACATACTGCTGAATACGGTGCGTTATAACAGGGGCCTTCCTCCCCTTACCATCAGCGGCGATAAAAGAGTGCAGCTCACCAAAGAATACCAGAAAGAATTCTGGGGCGAAGGACAACTGTTCTACTATTACAAGCGCATTAACCAATCCAGTATCAACAGCGGCGCTTCTGGTAATGCCACTATTACCATGACGCCGGACAAATACGTAGTACCGCTTCCGTTATCTGAAACCACCTTCAGGTAATCGTCTTCTTAAATGTATCAATACAATAACATGAAATACTTTCCAATATACTTTTTCTTCATTACCGCTTTCGTAACAGGCTGCGCCAAAAGTGAGCTGCTGCACTACACAGACGAAAACAATGTATACTTTTCCTATACGAGGTCAGGTACAAACTTCGATACCATCAATATCAATTTTGCCTTTAGGGGCAATAAAACCGAAGACAGTACCGGTTTCTATGTAAATCTCCTGGGAAAAGTAACAGCAGATAACAGGTTATTTAACATGATCACAGATGAAGTCGCTACTACCGCCATGGTAAACAAACATTATCGTTTGCCCGTTACCGATAGCCTGCTTATTCCTGCGGGCGCCAACCGGAAACTGGTACCCGTAAAAATTCTCCGGCCTTCCGATCTCCGGGAGAAAACAGTGTCTCTTTTCCTGAAGCTTAGTCCAAATAACAACTTCCAGACAAACATGGGCGTTTATAACTATGCGGCCACAAATGTAGTGTCGGCTACCAACCTGGAAATCATCATATCGGATATTCTTCCCAAGCCGGATCTGTGGGACAATAACAGCAGCGCACTTGGCACATATTCACGTAAGAAACTGGAACTGCTCATCGCTAACCAGTCGCTGGTACTAACACGGTTCTACTCAGGTACGCTGTATTCCACCACGCAGCTCGCCAACTATGCACGCCAGTTCCAGGCCTATCTTAACAGCCGGAAGGACGCGGGCGACCCGGTAACAG
This sequence comes from Chitinophaga sp., assembly GCF_036569185.1. Lineage (GTDB taxonomy): Bacteria > Bacteroidota > Bacteroidia > Chitinophagales > Chitinophagaceae > Chitinophaga. The sequence continues at coordinate 1,001 of NZ_DATCRD010000361.1, read as the reverse complement.
AAGAAGATGGAACCGAAATGAAAATGGGACCTGCTGTTCAATAACATTCTTTCATTTTATTATCATAAGCAAATGAATACTTATCATTATAAACCAATACTCCTGTTCTTCATTTTTGCATGCCTGCTGACAGCATGTATGAAAGATAAAGGCAACTATAATTATACGCCCATCAACCGCGTTACCATACAGGGCATAGACTCCGCCTACTTACTGGATTACGGCACACGCCTGCAGATTAAACCAGTGCTGAAATTTTCAGATGATGCACATGAGGATACCGCTAACTATACCTATAACTGGGTAGCCGATCACCTGGTGGGATACACGATGGCGCCCACCATCATTTCCACGGCGAGGGACCTGGATACTACCATTACGCTCGACTATGGCCTTTATGCCATGTACTACCGCGTTACAGATAAAAGGACCGGCGTATTCACCGACAGTTACTTTACCCTGAATGTAGGCGCGCCCTCTTATGAAGGATGGATGATGCTGTGCGATATGGAAAACGGTAACAGCCGCCTGGATATGATTTCACACAGGGGCAACACCGATACCCTGTACCCGGATATCCTTAAACAGGTACGTTCTGCCTATAAAACAACCGGCACCCCATCGTTTATAGCTACCCAGTTCTCGATGATAGGAGGCCCCACCAATGGCTCTCTTGGCATATTTGTAGCCACCAGTAAAAATGCGGTATTGCTTGGGCTGGATTCACTTGATTATGTACCTGCTTATGACCTGAAAAATTTCATGTCCGTATCGGACCCCATCACCGACTGGACCGGCGCAGACATAAATCTCCGCTCGTATGGCGGTTTGCTTTACGTTAACAAAAACATATACTCCATGGGATTCAGCTCCTTTACAAATCCCATCAACACCCAGGACGGAGGCACTGCATTGTTCAATGCTTCGCGCTGGATAGCGCAAAATTCCTCAGGATCCGCTATTATCTACAATAACGACAGCAAAACCTTCCTGCGTTATCC
>NZ_DATCRD010000360.1:0-13443 GCF_036569185.1 Chitinophaga sp. | reverse complement strand
GCCCGCATGGAGTACCTGCTTAAAACAGGAGGTTCGCCGGACTACGTGCCTTTTAAAACGGCGCAAACGCCGGTGATCCTGATGAGCGGGTTGCCGGGGGCAGGGAAGGATACCTATATCCGGCGGCACTATCAGCAACTGCCGGTCATCTCCCTGGATCATATCCGGCAAACTATGAAAATAAGTCCTACTGATAAAAGTGGCAATGGCATAGTGATCCAGGCTGCGAAGGAACAAGCCAGGATATATCTCCGGGAAAAAAAATCCTTTGTGTGGAATGCCACGAATATCACCCGGCAGATGAGGGAGCAGCTGATCAGTCTTTTTACAGCGTATGGGGCGGCAGTAACTATTGTATATGTGGAAGTGCCTGCGGCGAAGTTGTTGCAGCAAAACCGGCAGCGGGAAGAAGTAGTGCCGGCGGCAGCGATGGAGCGGTTGATCAGGAAGCTGGAAGTGCCTACCAATGCGGAAGCGCACGAACTGAAAATAGCAGTCAGCAGTTAGCCATTGGCTACTGCTGACTATTGCCTGTATTAAAATTCATTCCGCCACATCATGCTTTCCACCGGTTTTACCGTGCGGCCATTGTATTTGGCGTTTCCTTTTTTATTGTAGAAAGTTTCCACTTCGCCTTCTACCACGAAGTAGATCAGCTGGCCTACCGGCATACCTGCGTATATGCGTACAGGTTGTGCGCAGGAAATTTCCAGGGTCCAGGTGTTGCAGAAGCCTACATCGCCCTTACCGGCAGTGGCGTGAATATCGATACCCAGGCGGCCTGTGCTGGACTTACCTTCCAGGAACGGAACATGCGCATGCGTTTCGGTATACTCTTCTGTTACACCGAGATAGAGAGTGCCGGGTTGCAATACATACCCTTCCTCCGGGATTTCGAAATGATCAATTTCATTATGTTTGCGCGCATCCAGCACACGGTCTTTGTAAGTAGCCAGGTATTTACCCAGGTGTACATCATAGGAATTGGTACCCAGGTATTTCCGGTCATAGGGAGCAATGACGATAGTGCCTTTTTCAATTTCCTCCAGTATCCGTTTGTCTGACAGAATCATGCTTAGGTTCGTTTAGTTTTAGTGAGCTGTATTGTTAGCTTTTTGTTTTCAGCTGTTGGCATTTAGTTAAAGACCTGCTGCCAAAAGCTGTTTTTTCTGCTTTTTTGCTTTAATTTGGCAAGATATGCCATTAATACGAACGATACAAATTGATCCGGAAACGAAGCTGGGTGTATGGAAGATAACAGAAACGGAAAGCTTTTTCCAGGAGAAGGTAAATATCAGCCGGGCTATTCACCATCCGCATAAACGCCTGCAGCATTTCGCAGGCAGATACCTGCTGGTAACGCTTTTCCCGGAATTTCCCGTTAAGGATATCATGGTGAGTAATAGCCGTAAGCCGGTACTGGCCTGCGATAGCCACCACTTTTCCATTTCCCATTGTGGCGATTATGCCGCTGCCATCGTAAGTACCAAAGCAGCGGTAGGCATCGATATTGAAGAGGTGAAACCTAAAATAGAACTGGTGTCGCATAAGTTCCTGTCGCCGGCGGAACGGTCGTTTATTAATCCTGCAAACGAGTTGTCGCACAAAACGATCTGCTGGAGCGCCAAAGAAGCCATGTTTAAATGGTATGGCCGGGGAAGCGTTGATTTTAAAGAGAATATGAAACTGCATCCCTTTGTTTTTCAGCAGGCCGGTTTCATCACTGCCGATTTTAACAAACAGGATACAAATACCCGGTTATATTTGCAATATATTATGGAAAATGACCTATGCCTGGCATGGACTCATCCTGCGTGAGGAAAGATTTTATTAAGCACTGTCGCGTTAATTATGAAGATTTATTTACTCGGTTTTATGGGTGCCGGAAAATCCTATTGGGGAAAGCAACTGGCGGATCACTGGCAACTGCCTTATTACGACCTGGATGAGGTGATTGTAGAAGCGGAAGAAATGGCGATTGCCGATATCTTTGCTACCAAAGGGGAAGATTATTTCCGTGAGAAGGAAAGCCGGCTGTTGCGGGAGTTATCCAAACAGGACAAGTTCCTTATTTCCTGTGGTGGCGGAACGCCCTGCTTCCAGGAGAACATGGATTTTATGAATGAACATGGTACCACTGTATGGATCAATCCTTCCGTGGAAACGATGGTGGAGCGCCTGCAACGCAAAAAGTCCAAACGCCCGCTGATCGCCGACCTGGAAGATGAAGACCTGGTAGGATTTGTAGAAAAGAAGATGGCGGAGCGCCTGCCCTTCTACCAGCAGTCCAGGCATATAATTACATCGGATAATATTTCATTGGATACCTTTACGCAAAATTTCTAGTATGCATAAGAGTTTTTTAGTTTGGGCAGCGGTATTAGGCGCATTGGCAGTAGTTTTAGGCGCATTTGGCGCGCATAAACTGAAAGAGCTGGTGCCTCCTGAAACCGTATCTACTTTTCAGACAGGCGTTACTTACCAGTTCTATCATGTATTCGCATTAATTGCTACCGGCATCTTATTTGCTCATGTGCCCGGCAGCCAGCTGGTGTGGGCAGGCAGATGTTTTATTATCGGGATCCTGCTGTTTTCCGGCTCGCTGTACCTGCTCACCATGCTGAAAGCTACCGGTAATGTAGGTTTGAGAGGTATTGGTATAATTACGCCCATTGGCGGCGTGTTTTTTATAGCCGGCTGGATCTGCCTGCTGGCGGGGATTCTAAAATTAAAAGCATAAAGCAGTCTCGTATATGTATAGCCGTTTTTGGTGGTTGATAGTGATTTTACTGACCGGTTCAGTGGCGATGGCACAGGATAATACGAATATTACCGGTAAATGGTATGGCACCTTCAAACTTTATTACGGCGATAAATACCGTATGATCATTGATCTGCAGAAAGATGGGGCAGGCTATAAAGGAACCCTTCAGTTGCCGGAAATGTCGGACAACGACTACTTCGAGCTGGAAACGGTGGTATACCGGAAAGACACCCTGCTGCTGCGTATCGATGCATTGCGGTTTTCTTTTACCGGGGTATGGGATCCTGCCGTAAATCAGTTCAGGGGTATTACCGGCTTTGTGGATGATCAAAGTCATTCTGACCTTGGCCGGAAAGAAATTACCGCTGCCGAAATGTATAAAAGGCCACAGGAGCCCAGGCCCCCGTTCCCGTATTACACGGAACAGGTGAAGTTCAATAATGTAAAAGACAGTGTTACCCTCGCCGGAACGTTTACCCGGCCGGCTGCACAGGGTAAATACCCGGTGGTACTGATGTTGTCCGGATCAGGCCCGCAGGACCGGAACGAGGAAATAGCCGGTCATAAGCTGTTCCTTGTGCTGGCCGATTATTTTGCACGGAATGGTATTGCCTCTCTCCGCTACGACGACAGGGGCTTTGCCGGTTCTACCGGGGACTTTGACACATCTGATATTTATGATTTTTCGCATGATGCCCTCACGGCGTTGAAGTACCTGAAAACAAGGAAGGACGTGGACCCTGCGCGTATTGGCTTATTGGGGCATAGCGAAGGCGCCGTGGTGGCGCAGATCACGGCCGCAAACAATCCGGCGGTGGCTTTTGTAATATCCATGGCAGGTGTGGGCGTGAGCGGCCGCGAACTGATAGACCAGCAATCGGCCGCCAAAGGGAAGATGGCTGGTAAGTCAGATAGCCTGATCCTGGCAGACCAGCTACGCATGAAGCCGTATTGGGACCTGCTGGCCAGCGACAGTGATATTGCCGCTATCACACCCAAAGCACAGGAAATTCTGCGGAATATATACCGTAATTCAAGTGAAGACGTTAAGAAAGGACAAACCGAAGATGAACTGGTACGGGCATCCGTTATGAGACCGGAAACTATATCGTTATTAAGATACAAACCGCTGACCTACCTGAAACAGATCAAATGTCCGTTTATGGCGATCAACGGCACGGCAGACATACAGGTGGATGCCACCGCAAATCTGAAAGAAATTGAACGCGCATTGAATGAAAATGGTAATCTGCTCACAACAATCCGTAAGTTTGATGGATTAAACCATTTGTTTCAACGCTGCAAAACATGTGAAGTGAACGAATACGGAGAGCTGGAGCAAACCATTGATCCCCTGGTTCCCGCGTTTATGGCGCACTGGATCTTACAGTTGCCACCGTCGGAGGACAGGTAGTCCCAAATTTGAAATTATAATATGTCCAAGAATAAACTGAAAACCGAAAAACCGGAAAGCAAAAAAACACCAAAAGCGCCTGCTGCGAATCCTGATGTATTGAAGAAGGATAAGGAGCCAGAGGTAAAGGTAAAGGAGCTGGTGAAAGATGAACGCACCCATAAGGTATTGGGGGTGTTCTTTCTTTTACTGTCTGTTTACTGTTTTATAGCTTTTACTTCCTATCTTTTTACCTGGGAAGACGACCAGGATAAAATCTTCCATTATTCTACCAGGGAATTATTTTTTGGAGATGTAAAAGTAGATAACCTGCTCGGTCGCCTGGGTGCTTATGTGTCGCATAACTTCTTCTTTTATGGAGTAGGTATTGCCGCTTACCTGTTCTGTTACTTCTTTTTTATTATCGGTGTAAATTTCATTGTAGGCCGCCGGGTGTTCCGTATCTGGCGCAGCATAAAATATATCCTGTTCGGGTTATTGTTTATCAGTATGACCATGGCCTTTGCCTTGGGTGGTGGCGATTTCCCCTGGGGCGGCGCCCTGGGCGATGCCCTGAACAAATGGACCACCGGCTTTGTCGGTAAAACAGGAACCGCCCTGCTGTTGCTCGTAGTAGGCCTCTCCTGGCTCATCTGGAAATTCAATTTCGACTTTAAGTGGCCGGAGAAAAAGGTAAAGCCGCCAAAACCCGTTCCTGCAACGGCGCCGGCAGCCCCTGTTATGCAGTCTGCTACTGCCGCACCTGCACCCGCCGCTGCAAAAGAAGACCCGCGCGGGAATGGCCTCCGCGAGGAAGGCGGCGTAATGGTGATCCCTCCCCATGCGGAAGAAGAAGAGGTGGACGACCTGCCACCTATGCAACTGGTGGAAAGGGAAGATATCACCGTGATCCCTTCCGCGCATGCTGCTTACCTGCCCCAGGAAACGCCGGAGCCTTCCTATGAAAATGACTTGCCCGCGGAGGAAGAAGAGGAAGAAGAAGACCCGGGACCATTGCTGTATATAGAAGAAACACCTGAGCAGCCACTGGCCCCCACAGGTAAAAAGAAAGGCGAACCAACAGAAGTGACCTTCGAAATAAAGCCTACTTACCAGGACGATGAGGACGAAGTGGAAGAAATAGCGCCGGTAAGACCAGTAGAACCTGTGGATCCTTATGATCCGTCGCTGGACCTGAGGGATTATAAATTCCCTACGCTGGACCTGCTGGAGAATCATAATGCAGATAAAGTAATTGTACAGGATACTTCTGAACTGGAAAAGAATAAGAACCAGATCATTGATACGCTGAAGAACTACGATATTTCCATCCAGAAGATCAGCGCCACAGTAGGGCCCACCGTTACCCTGTACGAAATTGTTCCGGCCGCGGGTGTTCGTATCTCCCGTATTAAAAACCTGGAAGACGATATCGCATTAAGTCTGTCGGCCCTGGGAATCCGTATCATAGCGCCTATTCCGGGGAAAGGTACCATTGGTATTGAGGTGCCCAATGTGAAGAAAACCATCGTATCTCTCAAAAATATGCTGGCTTCGGAAAAGTTCCAGACCAGCACCATGGACCTGCCTATTGCTATCGGCAAAAAGATCGACAACGAAAACTTTATTGCCGACCTGGCGAAAATGCCTCACCTCCTGATGGCTGGTGCTACCGGTCAGGGTAAATCCGTTGGTATCAACACTTTGTTGGTATCACTGCTGTACAAAAAGCATCCATCACAGCTGAAGTTTGTACTGGTAGATCCAAAGAAAGTGGAGCTGTCGCTGTACAAGCTTATCGAGAAGCACTTCCTGGCCAAATTACCCGGCGAAGACGATGCCATTATTACCGATACCAAGAAGGTGATCCATACGCTCAATGCGCTTTGTATTGAAATGGACCTGCGGTACGACCTGCTCAAGGAAGCCGGCACCCGTAACATCCGTGAATACAATAATAAATTTACCCAGCGCCGTTTGAACCCGCTGAAAGGCCATCGCTACCTGCCATTCATTGTGCTGGTGGTGGATGAGTTTGCGGACCTGATCATGACAGCTGGTAAAGAAGTGGAAATGCCAATTGCACGTTTGGCCCAGTTGGCCCGTGCTGTGGGTATCCACCTGATCATTGCCACGCAGCGCCCGTCTGTAAACATTATTACCGGTACCATCAAGGCCAACTTCCCGGCCCGTGTAGCCTTTAAGGTATCTTCCAAAATAGATTCCCGCACTATCCTCGATATCGGCGGCGCTGAGCAGCTGATAGGACAGGGGGATATGCTGGTTTCTTTCAACGGGGAGCTGGTACGACTTCAATGCGCCTTTGTGGATACGCCGGAAGTGGAAAGCGTTGCTGAATTTATCGGCAACCAGAAAGGGTATCCTGATGCCTTCCTGCTGCCTGAGTACGTGGATGATAAGGACCCGGATGGCCGTGAATTAAGTATTGCAGACAGGGACCCGCTGTTTGAAGAGGCCGCCCAGGTGATCGTGTCCACCCAGCAGGGCTCTACCTCGCTGCTGCAACGCAGGATGAAGCTGGGGTATAACCGTGCCGGACGTCTCATGGATCAGCTGGAAGCCGCTAACATAGTAGGCCCCAATATGGGCAGCAAGGCAAGGGATGTACTGGTAAAAACAGAAAGCGAGCTGAACGAAATCCTTAATAATTTGTTATAATATGTTAAAGCCGCCTGAATTTATTACCCTTTTTCAGGAAATATGATCAATTTTGCACCCTGTAAAAACCTACACGGCTATACCGGCATGGCATTTGTCTTTGTTGGATAGCACAAACTAAAAAAAACTACGATGAAGAAATTTGTATTAACCGGAATGTTGTTGAGTGGTATTATTTTCAGCGGCATGGCACAATCCAGGGGCGCTTCAGATCCAAAGGCAAAAACCGTTCTGGATGGTGTTAGTAATAAATTCAAATCATTAAAAACAGTAGTCGCTAATTTTGTATTAAAGATAGAAGGCGCCAATAACAGTGTATCTGATTCCAAGAAGGGTACTGTTTATTTAAAGGGAGCCAAATATAAGGTAACGCTGCCCGGACAGGAGATCATCAGCGATAACAAAACCTCCTGGACATACGCGAAAGATGTGAATGAAGTAACCGTGAATAACGTGGATCAGAGCAGCGGCGCCATGACACCGGCCAAACTGTTCACCAACTTTTACGATAAGGATTACCTGTACAAACTGGAGCCTGAAAGCACCGAAAAAGGAAAGGTGTTACAGAATATAGAGCTTACGCCTACAGATAAATCCAAGAACATTTTTAAAGTGATTGTTTCTGTAGATAAAAAGAGCCAGAGCATTGCCAAAATGAAGGTGTTTGAGAAGAACGGTAATCATTATACCTACGAAATCACCAATTTCACACCAAATACCAACCTGAGCGATGCTACCTTTACTTTCGATGCCAAGAATTATCCCGGCGTGGAAGTGGTAGATCTCCGCTAGTAAAGATATCCAGTATAAAGGCCACCGGAGCGCAGATAACCGCGGTAAATACAACAAATACCGCCGTTGTTTCCGCTCCGGTGGCTTTTTGCAATAGGCTTTGTGCTTTCTGCTTATTTATTTACCTTTGGCAAGTTCAATTTAAAATTAAACAATATGGCATACGACGTAATCGTAATTGGTAGTGGGCCCGGCGGATATGTGGCTGCTATCCGTGCTTCTCAGCTGGGATTTAAAACTGCAGTAGTTGAAAGAGAGAGTCTGGGTGGTATCTGTTTAAACTGGGGCTGTATTCCAACGAAGGCTTTGTTAAAAACGGCACAGGTTTTTGAATATACGCAGCATTCAAAAGATTATGGTATCACTGTAAGTGATGCAAAGGTGGATTTTGAAGCGGTGATTAAACGTAGTCGCGGTGTTGCCGATAAAATGAGCAGGGGCGTTCAGTTCCTCATGAAGAAAAATAAGATCGACGTGTTAATGGGCAATGGAAAGGTAAAAGCCAAAGGCCAGGTGGAAGTAACCGATAAAGACGGTAAAGCCACTGTACACGAAGCAAAACATATCATTCTGGCTACGGGCGCACGTGCACGTGAACTGCCTAACCTGAAAATTGATGGTAAGAAAGTAATTGGTTACCGGGAAGCAATGGTGCTTCCGCAGCAGCCTAAATCCATGATTGTGGTAGGTTCCGGCGCTATCGGCGTTGAGTTTGCCTATTTCTATGCTACCCTGGGCACTAAAGTGACCATCGTTGAGTTCCTCCCACGCATCGTGCCGGTGGAAGATGAAGATATCTCCAAAGAACTGGAAAAAATATACAAAAAGAAAGGCATCGAAATCATGACCAACTCTTCTGTGGAAGCAGTAGAAGAAAGTGGTAATGGTGTAAAGGCAAAAGTAAAAACCCAGACCGGCGAAATCACCCTGGAAGCAGATGTGGTACTGAGCGCGGTAGGTATTGCTGCCAATATTGAAAACATTGGCCTGGAAACACTGGGTATCAAAACTGACAAAGGCCGTGTACTGGTAGATAAATATTACCAGACAAATATCCCGGGCGTTTACGCTATCGGTGATATGGTTCCAGGTCAGGCGCTTGCACACGTAGCTTCGAAAGAAGGTATCGTTTGCGTGGAAGCCATTGCATACAATGAAAAGAAATATGCGCATAAACCAGAGCCACTGGACTACATGAACATTCCTGGCTGTACTTATTGCGCGCCTGAAATTGCTTCTGTAGGTTATACTGAAAAAGCGGCAAAAGAAGCCGGTTACGAAGTGAAAGTGGGTAAATTCCCGTTCTCTGCTTCCGGTAAAGCTTCTGCAGCCGGTGCTACTGAAGGTTTTGTAAAAGTGATCTTCGACGCTAAATACGGCGAATGGTTAGGTACCCACATGATTGGCGCCAACGTTACTGAGATCATTGCTGAAACAGTGGTAGCGCGCAAACTGGAAACTACTTACCAGGAAGTGCTGGATTCCATCCACCCTCACCCAACTATGAGCGAATCTGTAAAAGACGCTATAGAAGTAGCTTACGGCGAAGCAATTCACCTGTAATTTTATCTGATTGTAAGTATAGCAACAGCTGTTCCGGTTTACCCGGAGCAGCTGTTTTACTTTATAGTATCTCCTAATCTGTAATAATGAGCTTCCGTGTGGCTGTTTGATTGCTGCCGCTAGCGCGCAAATAATATACCCCGGGGGCAGTGCTCCAGTCTTTCGCCCTTAAAGTGGCAGTCCTGTTTTTCTGCATATCCCGCAGATGTACTGGTGCGCCCTGGTTATTATAGATCACTACCTGTACGTTCGTATTGCTCCGGAACCCCTGTAATGTAATGGTGAACTCATTGTTTACAGGGTTGGGATAAATCCGGATGCCGGCACCGTTACCCGTTTTTAATGTGGTGCTGGTTAATAAGCCGGTGTCTGCAACGGCAGGGGTAATAGTACCATTGCAGGTAGGAGTAGTGCTCCAGGCCATTTGCGCATCGCTGAACTGCGTCCAGCTGCTGTTCACATCAATATTGGAGGTATGGCTTGCCGGTTGGCCGTCGCAATCAGCGCGACCGTTGTTGGGATGCGGCACCTGGAGATAAGTACCGTTGGTGGAGCAACTGCCTATTTCTGCGTCGCCACCCACTACTACGGCATTGCCGAAAGTAACGCCCCATTCCAATGCATCTCCCTTTACATTAGCGCTGCCGGATACCGTACAATTGGTGAGCACCGCGTTTTCTGTGATGACAGCGCTGCCTGTATACGAACCCCCATAAATGCTTGCATTGCCGCTGATGGTAACGGTATTACCGACTGTTGCATTTTCCACCCAGGCATTACCAGTGATCTGCGCTGTGCCGGTTACTACGGAATTGCCCAGTACAATGGCTTTGGGGCCTACATAAGCGGTAGATGCCACTGTAGCGCTGTTGGCTACCCATCCGCCGCCATTCGTATGGGTATGGCCGTTAGTTTTGTAAGCAGCCCGGTAGGTGCTTTGGTAGCCCTCAGGCACGGCGTTGGCTATACGAATTTCGTATGGGTACCGTTTGATCTTTGGCCAGCCGGGTTCCCATACATAAGTAGTATGCGTAGTAGGCGCACCCATTACCACCAGGTAAAGCTGGGTTTCATTGCTGTTCATAGTGAAGCTGATCTCGCCTTCATCGGCCGATGCGGTGGCACTGTAGCGGGAGATGTTGCCATTGGCCAGGGTAGCTACAAAGCCGTATCGCCATCCGGCGGTGCTGTTCACTTCTGTATGTCCTTTGAACTTTACGGTTACGTTCCGGTCGCTGCAGGTGGTGTACAGTGGAATGATATTGTAACCATAATCCTGCGGGGCGCTGGCGTTGTCTATTTTGTAGCGGCCGGTGGCTGCGCTGACCTGCTGCAGGGTGGTATACAACCGCCAGATATAATGCGGTTCCTGTGTTTTCAGGCGATCCCGTTCCGCTTTATAAATAGCGCCAAAATTATTAACAGTGTAATCGCAGGCTACTTCCCGTTTGGCATAATCGTACATAAAGTTATTGAGCTGCGACTGGCTCCAGCTTTTCAGTCGCCGGTAGGTCATCAGCGGGTGCTCGCCGGCGGTACTGCTGGTACGGATGGATTCTTTCCACAGCCTGTTTACCATGGTAATACCATCTGTTTGCTGCATATACCACAGCATCTTAAACGCGTCGTAGTGATGGCGGGTGGAGCTGAAGTGAAACATGCTGGTAGCCATCCACCGGGGAAGATCATCGTTGGCGAAGCGGGGATACATTTGTGTACGCATGAAATTCGCATGTGTTTCCCAGAAGAAACCGGCAGGCTCATAATTATTGAAACCGCAGTTGGCGTTCTCCTGGATGGCGATCATGCCCTGCAGGCTATGGGTGAGCTCATGACTGGTTACGCCGCCATCCCTGGTAGCGTTGGGATGTACCCACATGGCGCCGATGGTGTTGCCATAGGTTCCTCCGAATGCCCAGCCACTGGGGCCTCCGCTGCCCCAGGTATCGTTCATTACAATGATGATTTTGTATTTCCCCAGGTTTTTGGTGGGAGTATCCGAACAAAAACCAATTTCGGTGACAAATTTTGTATAAATCTTTTCCAGGGTATCACATACTGCCTGTGGATTAAAAGCAAGGTTTGGATCGCTGTAAGTGGCAGGATTGGTGCCTACTACCGTGCCCCAGAACATTACAAAGTTGGCCGACTGGTAGCTGCGACTGTAAGACCAGGTAGAGAGATAAGGATCTGTGCTGAATTCAGGTGGTATATATACCGTTTTCTGTGCAGATACCAGGGTAGTTGTAAACAGGAATGCAAAAACAAATAGAGCTTTCTTCATAAATAATTGATTTGGATGAATAAATGGTATGATCCGGAGAATTTTTAGTTGAAGTAGATGTACAGGAATTTCTTTCAAAGCGGATTTTGTCTTGGGACACTGATTACGCTGATTATACAGATTACAGGCTGTTGATTCGTTTTTACCGGTGGATGATCCTGACTATTTGTTTGTTATAAGGATTACTACAGTGGAATAACTATATCAGTGCTTTACTGATTTAATTGTCTTATTGACATTTAAAGTTAAAGAGACAGATTTATTATTTCAGCTAAGATCTTAACCGGTTATTGATGAATTTTACCCCTGCTTCGGTGGTTGCCCTGATGAGCTGCATGGTATCATAACTGGTTATTGATAAATTTTACCTCACGGGGAAAATAAGAGAAGAAGGGCATGTAACGTTTAAATTAAAGAGAATACGCTGCTTGACCGGGAAGTATCTGGTTCAGGAATTATTTACAACCGGGGTATTTTAAAAGATCTGTGCTGGTCCGTTCGCCATTTGCATGGGATAGATCTGTTTATATCTGCATAAAAGCACTGTTATAAATACCAGGCGTTATATCTCCGCTCTGAAATGGCCCGTACCAGCCTTGTTTTACACTTTTGCGGAGCCGACCCGGTTATAAATCCCAAACACTGTACCGCTGTTTTCAAATAGTGTATATTAGTTTTGTTTTACTACTTGTGTGGAATAGATCCGTTTATTATCTGCATAAATACTACAGTTATAAATACCATTTGGCAAGCGCTGCACCTCTATTGTTTCCTGGGTCGCTTCAAGATTCCGTTGCAATACTATCCGTCCGCTCATATCTGTGATTATCAGTTTGCGGCTGCGCAGGGTGGCATCTAAAACGGTGAACTGGCTGCTCACGGGGTTGGGGAAAAGCATGATATGATTATCTGCAATAATGGTGACAGTTACGGGATCCGCATAAATAACCTGTCCACTGTTGGTGAGCAGTTTTACGCGATAACGCAACAACCCTTCCGGGGCGCTGTTATCGAGATAATTGAAGTTCATAGCGTTGCCAACGGGCTGTTGTTCCAGCGTTAACCAACCTTCCCGCGTTAACCGCTCCCAGTAAACCGTTTGCAGTTGCCAGGTGCTTCCGAGCGTAAGCGACAACGCCACTTTATTGTCGGTGGTAGGATCCGCCAGCAGGGTTTGTACATAGCAGCCAACGCCCTGTTGTGCATAGTTAACCGCATAGCTCCGAAGGCCGGTCCACCCGGCAGGAGCAACGGGGCTTACTGCAAAGTATAACGATGAAGCGGTGGCTTTGGGAATAAAAACAAATGTGTCGCGCACCTGCTGGTAGGGTTTTAGTTCCGTACTGCCCATGGTGTACAACTGGTAAGCTGCGGCTCCTGGTTGCCTGTTCCAGTACAGCAGCACCGTGTCAGTACAGTTGAATCCTGCGCGCATGGTGAGTAATGGTGAAACATAAAAGGAAGGGCTGATAAACGAGGTATCCGTTAACGTTAGTTTCAGCATTACCGGCCCGAAAATGTCCGGCGCAACCCATTTATATTGCCCGTTTTCAACTGCGATGTTTTGCATAACGGGCAGCCAGGTACGACCGCTGTCGGTACTGTAGGAGAGATCACTGTTACCCCTATACGTAGTTTGCCATTGCAGTGGCAGTAGCTGTCCGGCAGTTGTTACAATACCGGTTGCAGGGTTTTGCCACTGGAAAGTGTTGGCAGGGATCATTTCATAGGCTAAATAAAAAGATTGCGCACCAGCAGCTACCCGGGTACCGGATACGCTTACCCGCATATTGCCTGCTGCAGGCCGTTCAATGTTGATCTGTTCTGTATTGTTGATGCTGTCCCTGCCACGCGTTGCGGGCAGCTGCAGGGAATCGGCGGAGGGATAGGTGCTCAGTATCCAGGGCTGCCATAATTTACCATCGGAGGTAGTGGCGGTGATATCAAGATCGTTTATAAGCGCTTTAA
>NZ_DATCRD010000359.1:0-6784 GCF_036569185.1 Chitinophaga sp. | reverse complement strand
CATGTCGCCCGCAGAAACCAGCCGGGAAGAAGGCATGCTGGAGCACCCGGCGGAAGGATTGCAGTATTTCAGGGACGCAGGGGTTACAAAGGTGATCTGCGAAGAAAAGCACATGGGCTCCCGCGCCGTGGTAATTGTTTGCCGAGATGAAGCCGCAGCAACAAAGCGTTTCGGCGTGACCGGCGAAGGTAACGGTATTGTATATACGAGAACGGGCCGCAGCTTTTTCAACGATAAGGCAACAGAACAGGATTTCATTGCCCATATTAACACAGCGTTGATCAATACCGGGTTCTATGATACTTTTGAAACCGACTGGGTTTGCCTGGATGCGGAACTGATGCCCTGGAGCGCAAAGGCCCAGGCATTGCTGCAAAATCAATATGCTGCTGTAGGAACGGCAGCTACACAATCGTTGCCTGTAGTGGTGGATGCTTTACGGCAGGCGGTGGCACAGGGCGTGCCGGCGCAGACATTACTGGAAAAGTATTCCCGCCGCCTGGAGCAAACGGGTAGCTATGTAAAAGCTTACCGCCAGTACTGCTGGCCGGTAGAATCGCTGGACGATTATAAGCTGGCGCCATTTCATATTATGGCCACGGAAGGCAAAACGTATTTCGATAGGGATCACACCTGGCATATGTCTGCCATCAAAGATATTTGTGCCGGTAATGAACAGTTACTGGTAGTAACTCCCTTTGTGGAAGTGGAAATTGGTAATGAAGCCAGTGAACAGGCGGCCATCAGCTGGTGGGAAAGTCTTACTGCCGCCGGTGGGGAAGGTATGGTGATCAAACCCGCCACCTTCATAGCCAGGGATGCCAAAGGGCTCATACAACCCGCCGTTAAGATCCGCGGAAAGGAATACCTCCGTATTATTTACGGCCCGGAGTATGATGCGCCTGAAAATCTTGTCCGGCTGCGCAGCCGCAAACTGTCGGGCAAACGCTCCCTGGCACTGCGGGAATTCGCGCTGGGCCTGGAGGGGCTGGACCGGTTTGTAAATAATGCACCTTTACAGCTGGTACATCAATGCGTATTTGGTATTTTAGCACTGGAGAGTGAGCCCGTGGATCCGAGACTATGACCGTAAATGTATCTATCTACATAAAAAAATATGATTATGAAAGCCGTAGCCGTATCAAAATTCAAAGACATTCCCGTGGTGATGGATCTGCCGAAACCCGTAGTACGACCAGGAACCGTGCTGGTAAAAGTAGCTGCTGCCGGCATGAACCCGTTCGACTGGAAAATGATCGATGGTATTATGAACGACGGGAAAATGAAACACCAGTTCCCTCTTATCATGGGCGTGGATGGCGCCGGTACCATAGAAGAAGTAGGAGAGGGCGTAACCCGGTTTAAGGTAGGCGATAAGATCTACGGCCAGTTTATTCATTCGCCTATCGGGGAAGGCTCCTATGCGGAATATGCGATTGTGCCGGAAAAATCAGGTATTACCAAAGCGCCAACCTCCATATCAGCAGTAGAAGCAGCTGCAGTACCTACTTCCGGCATGACGGCCCAGCAATTGCTGGATAAACTGGATCTCCAGGAAGGCAAAACCCTGCTGATTGTGGGCGCTACCGGCGGTGTAGGCTCATTTGCCGTGCAACTGGCAGCAGCCCAGGGCATACATGTGATGGCCACCGTATCCGACGAAGCTGGTGCAGAAAGAATGAAGCAACTGGGCGCAGCGGAAACCGTCAACTATAAAACAGCCTCATTGACCGCGCAGGTAAAAGAAAAACACCCGGAAGGAATAGACGGCCTGCTGGACCTGATCAGCAATGAGGAAGGTTTTGAAGCTAACCTCGATTTACTGAAGCCCGGCAGCGGCGCGCTCACCACCACCTTCGTGGCAAAGGAAGAGGCGCTGAAAAGCAGGAACCTTCATGGCGGCAACTTTGAAACACAAGGCAGCGCTGCATCGCTGGATACGCTCACACTGATCATCGACCGCGGAGCGCTTAGCATCCCCGTCGAAAACAAAATCAGGCTGGAAGACGCGCCGGCAGCCATTGCGTTGAGCCGCCAGGCGAAAGCCAAAGGGAAAACGGTGATCGCGATCTGAGCGGATTTTGTCTTGGAACACTGATTACGCTGATTTTGATGATTAGTTTGATTTTATTTTAGAATTTGAAAATAATTAAGGGAGATAAAAGCGAATCGCTTCTATCTCCCTTTGTTATTTATAAATAAAACAAAAAATAAAAATCAAACTAATCATCAAAATCAGCGTAATCAGTGTTCCAAGACAAACGCCGAAGGCGTTCACCTCCTACACATTCGCCGTTGCCTTGAACAGCTCTGCTTCACCGTTGGTGCTGATCTCGTAGGAAGCGCCATACGCCGCAAAGGCGCATTGCCCTTTTTGCAACGCCAGCGTGTCCTCGCCTTTGATAGTGGCGTTGCCTTTTATTACGATCAGTATCTCCGCAGCTTTGGCGGTATGCTTGTATACCTGTCCGACGCGAAGATCAATTTTGCTCACCTCAAAATCCGGCGCAGGGGAAGGATAGATCCTTTCCAGGCCATCGGCGCTTACATCGCCTTTGATAATATGCGGATGCACGCCTTCAAAGCGGGTATGCTTCAGAAGTTCGGGCACATCCACATGTTTGGGAGTAAGACCGCCCCGCAGCACATTGTCTGAATTGGCCATCAGCTCTACGTTCTGGCCTTCCAGGTAAGCATGGGGGATTCCTGCGTCCTGGAATACGGCATCGCCTGGCTGCACCTGCATGATGTTGAAGAAATAAATGGAGAAGATGCCACGATCCAGTTTATCTTTGCTGTTGGGATCATTCAACACTGCGCGGGCTGCCCAGAAACCAGGATCGGTTTTAGACAGTTTGTTCGCTTTATAGGGAAGGATCACACGGTCAGTCAGCGGTCGGAGAAGGATGTTTACCAGCGGCTGCGGCATCTCCATTACATTTTTATACAAGCCATAGTAACCTTCTTTTTCGTATATACTTACCAGTGAGGTGAACTCAGGAACGGTTTTCAGCACTTCCAGTAATTTTTCATGTGGAAGGAAACCGTGGAGCAGATAAAACTCGCTCAGCGCCACCATAATTTCAGGCTTATGGTTGTTGTCTTTATAATTGCGGTAAGGCGCATTCAATGGAATACCTTCTGCATTCTCCCTCGCAAATCCTTTCTCTGCTTCACTTTTGGTAGGGTGTACCTGGATAGATAACATGTCTTTTACATCCAGGATCTTAAAGAGAAAAGGCAGCTCCTTAAACCGTTCCCAAACCGCCGGGCCGGTGATGTTGGCGGGGTCTGTTTTGATCAGTTCATTCAGCGGTACCTGTCCGCTGGCAGTAGTAATATTGGATGGTGCGCTGGGATGCGCCCCCATCCAGTATTCTGCGCTGGGCTGATCCGAAGGGGTAATTCCCAACAGTTCCGGAATATATTTATATCCGCCCCATGCGTAATGCTGTACTTTTCCTTCCAGTCTGAATAAGTTCATATATAGTAATCTGTTTTACTTGTTAAATACCAGGGAATCGATAATTTTATATGCCTGCAAAAATAGGTGTTAGGAATAAATAATTCCCTACACCCGGAACTAAATTGTTTGTTATACCTAAATCCAGTAACAAAATGGCCAATCATTTATCCCTCGGGCAACGGGGCGAATTAATTGCACAGGCATATGTGCGCCGTTACTGTGCTATCCTGCATGTGAACTGGAAATCCGGCAGGAAGGAAATTGATATCATCGCCCAAAAAGAAAAACAAATTTATTTTATAGAAGTAAAAACACGCAGTACAGATCGCTTCGGGTGGCCGGAGGAAGCAGTGAATGCCCGCAAGGAAGAACATATCCGCAGCGTGGCCACCGATTATCTGTTGTGTTACCATCTTACCCCGGTGGCCATCCGGTTTGATATTATTGCCATCACCTTTCGGGGAGATACCTGGGAATTGGAACATCTTAAAGATGTGTTCTGAGCGCGGGTTTTCGTTATATTATCATTAACCAGTTATTAACAAAAAAATGTCTATGATTATTTTGTAATACTATATCTTTGCGTCAGCTTTAAGACCCTGAGTTGTTATCACCCCCGGTATCCCGGTAGTTTTCAAGTAAGACTCATTCCCTGGAAAGATCTGATGCAATGGCCGGTGTGGCCTGGTGCAGGCAGTTTGTTTTTTATCTGTAGGAGAAATGAGTCACCGGCGATTGCCAATAACAAAGGAAAGAAGGGAATAGAAATTAATACACATGGAACAGCGTTTGTTTAACCGCGGCTATTACGCTACTAACGCATTGATCGCAGTTAATTAATTGCTTTCGGGAGTCAGGAAAAAGCTCCGTCTCATAAGACGGAGCTTTTTTTATTTTTAAACTTACCACAAACCGGTATAGTTATGTGGTGTAATGGCTTTCAGTTCTTTTTTGAGGGCGGCGCTGATCTTCAGGCCGTCCACAAATTTATGCATGCTTTTCTGTGTGATCTGTTCTCCGCCACGGGTCAGCTCTTTCAGGGCTTCGTATGGCTGGGGATAGTTTTCACGGCGTAATACGGTTTGAATCGCTTCCGCTACTACGGCCCAGTTATTTTCCAGGTCGTCTTTCAGTTTTGCTTCGTTCAGGATCAGTTTGTCCAGCCCTTTCCGGATAGATTTTGTAGCCAGCAGGGTATGGCCAAACGGAACACCAAGGTTGCGTAATACGGTGGAATCGGTCAGATCGCGCTGCAGGCGGGAAACCGGCAACTTGGCGCTCAGGTGCTCAAACAATGCGTTAGCCAGTCCGAGGTTACCTTCAGCATTTTCAAAATCGATGGGGTTCACTTTATGCGGCATCGCGGAGGAACCTACTTCGTTCTTTTTGATCTTCTGTTTGAAGTAATCCATGGAGATGTAAGTCCATACATCGCGGCAGAAGTCCAGTAATATGGTGTTGATCCGTTTCAGGGCATCAAACTGTGCAGAGATGTTATCATAATGCTCAATCTGCGTGGTATACTTCATACGTTGCAGTCCCAGCGTGGTGTTCACGAATTTCTCGCCGAACTTCTCCCAGTTGATCTTTGGGAAAGCCACGTGATGTGCGTTAAAATTACCGGTGGCGCCGCCAAACTTTGCTGCAAAAGGAATGTGGCCGAGCAGGTTCACCTGTCCTTCCAACCGTTCTACAAACACCAGGATCTCTTTACCCAGAATGGTAGGAGAGGCAGGCTGACCGTGAGTACGGGCCAGCATCGGCACTTTCATCCATGACTGTCCCAGTTTCTTCAGTTCCAGGATCAGGTTGGCCAGGGCAGGCATGTATACCTGTTCCACGGCGTCTTTCCAGAGCAGCGGGGTAGCGGTATTGTTTACATCCTGCGAAGTAAGGCCGAAATGTACCCACTCCAGTTTATCTTCCAGGCCCAGGTTCTTCAGTTCATTTTTCAGGAAATATTCAACTGCCTTCACATCGTGGTTGGTAATTTTCTCTGTGTCTTTGATCAGTTGTGCGTTCTCGATGGTGAACTCCTGGTAAATTTTACGCAGGGAGGGGAACTTGGCTTTGGGCAGGGTAAACAGTTTCTGCTCGGAAAGCGCAATAAAATATTCCACCTCTACCATCACACGGTAACGGATCAACGCAAATTCAGAAAAATAATTGGCCAGCTCGTCCAGTTGTTTGCGATAGCGCCCGTCCAGCGGAGAAATGGCAGTTAAAGGTTGTAGTTGCATAATGTATGTATTCCAGTATTACTATTAACATGTTTGAATGGCTGCAAGTTCCCCCTAAATCCTGATTTACAGGACCACAATTATTCATTTGGAACTTGTTAACCGGGATTTAATTACTTTTGCAGCTTCAAAATTACTGAAATTGGAACGGAAAGTAAAAGTTGCGGCTGTAAGTTATTTGAATACGAAGCCTTTATTGTATGGATTCAGGAATCATCCGGTGATGGAGATGATGGAATTATCGATGGATTATCCCGCTAAAATAGCCCAGCAGCTGATAGATGGAGAGGTGGATGTAGCGCTGGTGCCGGTAGCTATTATTCCTAAGCTGAAGGAATATCATATCATTGCAGATTATTGTATCGGAGCCGAAGGACCAGTGGCCTCCGTTTGTTTATACAGCGATGTGCCCCTGAATGAGATCAAACGTATTTACCTGGACTACCAGAGCCGTACATCGGTAGCGCTGCTGAAAGTGCTGGTACGTGAGTACTGGAAGCTGGATGTGGAATTTGTGAACACCAATGGCGCCTTCCAGGATAAGATCAAAGGCACTGATGCGGGACTGGTGATCGGCGACCGGGCCCTGGAACAGCGAAAAATCTCTCCTTATATTTATGACCTGGCAGAGCATTGGGTGCGTTTTACCAGCCTGCCCTTTATCTTCGCCGCCTGGATCAGCAATAAGCCCCTGCCGGCTGAATTTATAAAGGAGTTTAACAATGCTACCGGTATCGGTACACAGAACATACCGGCAGTAGTGGCTGAAAACCCTTATGCAGTATACGATCTTACTACTTATTATGTCCATAATATCAGCTATCCGCTAACGCCGGCAAAACGGCAGGGAATGCAGAAATTCCTCGGATACCTGCTACAGGAGAGGGTTGCGTGATCAAGTCCACCTCCTGTCCGCGTAATGTCCACTCCCTGAGCACGGGTAAAGCCAGTGCTTTGCGTATGCTTTGCATACGCGAAGGTTGTCTGACTCAGGATTATGATGATTATACTGATTACCGTGATTGGATCCTGTAATGATTAAAAAGATTTGGGGAGATTTAAGCGGATACCTTCGCCT
>NZ_DATCRD010000358.1:0-3746 GCF_036569185.1 Chitinophaga sp. | reverse complement strand
GTGCGAAGATTGTCTGACTCAGGATTATGATGATTATACTGATT
Organism: Chitinophaga sp.; assembly: GCF_036569185.1. Classification (GTDB taxonomy): domain Bacteria; phylum Bacteroidota; class Bacteroidia; order Chitinophagales; family Chitinophagaceae; genus Chitinophaga. The sequence continues at coordinate 3,702 of NZ_DATCRD010000358.1, read as the reverse complement.
ACCCTGATTGGATCCTGTAATGATTAAAAAGATTTGGGGAGATTTAGGCGAAGGTATCCGCTTAAATCTCCCCAAATCTTTTTAATCATTATAAAATCCCAAAAATAAATCACGGTAATCAGTATAATCATCATAATCCTGAGTCAGACAATCTTCGCACTTTTTTAAGTATCTTCATAGTTCGCACTATTATCTGCTTAATTTAATCTTCGCTCATGAAAATCGGTATCCTTGGAAGCGGACCTGTTGGATTAACTCTTGGTAAAGGGCTCATTCAAACAGGACATCATGTTACAATCGGTACCCGTAACCCCTCAAGGGAAGCCCTGCAGCAATGGATAAAGAAACAAGGAAAGCAGGCCATGGCCGGCACTTTCAGGCAGGCGGCGGAATTCGGGGAGCTATTGCTGATCTGTACCAGCTGGGCCGGCACCAAAAAAGCCATTGAAGCCGCTGGTATATGGAACTTCAAATCCAAAACAGTAGTGGATGTTACCAACCCCCTCGATGGCAAAGGCCCTGATGAAAACGGACGCCTTACCTTCACTATTGGTCATACCAACTCCGCCGGTGAACAAATACAAGCCTGGCTGCCCCCGGATGCCAATGTGGTAAAGGCGCTCAGCTGTATCGGCCACGAAAAAATGTTGCTGCCCGACTTTAAAGAGGGCGCCCCAACTATGTTTATAGCCGGTAATAATAACGATGCCAAACGGGAAGTAGTGAATCTCCTGCACCAGATCGGCTGGCTGGATGTGGCGGATATGGGAAAGATAGAAATGAGCCGCAGTATAGAGCCGCTCTCTATTTTATGGGCCGCCTGGGGATTCCTGAACGATAGCTCCGGCCACGCTTTCAAATTATTAAAACGATAAATAAAAAGGGACTGGTAATACACCAGTCCCTTTTCTTATTTTACCTGTTTTGAATTTATATAGAAGTTTTTATCTACCTCAAAATTCTTCAGATCAGTTAAAGTAACATTGGAGCTGCGCCATAAGGTGCCCGGGTATATCAGCTTATAACCGTTGTCGCTCAGTTTTACCTTCACCGGCATATTAAAGTCCTTTACATCAGACACCCAGCGGTATTGCAGCTGCTGCCCCTTGAAACGGTACTCCAGCGTAGGAATGGTGGTATGACGCAGGTATTGGTCAAATACCTTATCCAGGTTCATGCCCACCGCCTGGCTCATGTAGTCTTCAATTTCCCGGGTAGTCACGGTTTGATGATAGAATGTTTTATTCAGTCCCCGCAGCAGCTGGCGGAAAGCTTCGTCGTTCTCCATGATCTGCCGGATGTTATGCAGCATGTTGGCTCCTTTATAATACATATCACCACTTCCCTCGGCGTTAACGCCATAGGGGGCAATGATTGGTTTATCGTTTAAAATATTCTTGCGGATGCCCTGTACATATTCATCTGCCGCCTTACGCCCGTACTGGCATTCGGTGTAAAGGGTTTCTGAGTAGTTGGTGAACGATTCATGGATCCACATATCAGCCAGGTCTTTGCTGGTGATGCTGTTGCCAAACCATTCGTGACCGCTTTCATGGATAATGAGGAAGTCCCACTTCAGGCCCCAGCCGCTGCCGGAAAGGTCCCGGCCGGAATAGCCCATCTGGTATTTGTTGCCATACGCTACGCCGCTCTGGTGCTCCATTCCCAGGAACGGCGCCTCTATCAGTTTGTAGCTGTCTTTATAAAAAGGATATTTTCCAAACCAGTATTCAAAACATTTCAGCATGGGTTTTACTACTTTGAAATGCTCCCGTGCCTTATCTTCGTTATAATCCAATACCCAGAAGCCCAGGTCCAGTTTACCGCCTTCGCCTGAATAGGTATCTTTCATTTCTATATAATTACCTATGTTCACAGCCACATCATAATTATTGATAGGATTATCTACGTACCATACAAAGGTTTTGGTACCATCGGGATTGTCGATGGTCTTTTTTAAACGGCCATTGGATACATCGGTGAGGTCGGAGGGAACGGTAACACTGATGGTCATGTCTTCCGGCTCATCGCTTTGGGTGTCTTTGTTCGGCCACCAGATGCTGGCGCCCAGGCCCTGGCAGGCAGTGGCTATCCAGGGACGGCCTTTATCGTCTTTGGCCCATACCACGCCGCCATCCCAGGGTGCTTTCACCGCTTTGCGGGGCTTGCCGCTGTAAAATACCGTGATCTTTTTGGATTTATCTTTTACCTGTGGCGCTGCTATCCTGATAAACCAGGCATTGCCGTCGCGGGTAACGGGAAGCGATTTCTTGTCCTGCACCACACTGTCTATCACCATGGGTACCTGCAGGTCTATCTGCATCACAGAATCTGGTTTCAGCACCTTATAGGTAATGGTATTAAACCCGCTGAAGGTGCTGTCGTCCGGGTTTACCTGCACATGCAGGTCGTAGTTTGTTACATCCCACCAGGCGCGCTGTGGGGTAATGGTGCCTCTCAGCGTGTCCGCCCTGCTGAACTGCTGTGCCCCTGCAGTTAAGGTAGCCATAAGGGCCATACAAAGCATAGGTATGCCGCGCATATTTATTCGTATATTTTAGCCTGAAAGATATTAATTTACTGCCAGATGAAAAGTAGTTATTGTCAGGTGGTTATATGCAGATGGGGGCTTGCAGTGCTATGCAGCCTCCTGTTTGGCGCATGCGGTGGCCCGGAAAAACAGTCGCTGCGCGTATTCCGGTATAACAGTACCAACGGAATCGCCAGTCTCGACCCCGCATTTGCCAAAAGCCAGGAAGTAATATGGGCGGTAAAGCAATTATACAATACCCTGGTGGAGCCGGACAGCAACCTGGTGATCCGTCCTTCGCTGGCAAAGCAGTGGCGCGAATCGGCAGACCACCGCACTTATACTTTCGACCTGAGAACAGATGTATACTTCCACGACAGCGACATTTTCCCCGGGGGCAAAGGCCGCCGGATGACGGCGCATGACGTGGTGTATAGCCTCCGCCGTATCATGGACCCGGCCACGGCATCGCCCGGCGCCTGGATCTTTAACGGCAAACTTTCTGCCGACAGCGGCTTTAAAGCCCTCAACGATTCTACTTTTGAGCTAACGCTGTACCGGCCTTTCCACCCGGTGCTGGGCATTCTCAGCATGCAATATTGCTCTGTGGTACCGCATGAGGCTATTGAGAAATACGGGAAAGATTTCCGTAACCATCCCTGTGGCACGGGCCCGTTCCGCTTTTTCCTCTGGGACGAAGGACAGGCGTTGGTACTGCACCGCAACCCTCTTTATTTTGAAACGGATAGCGCAGGGCATCGCCTGCCTTATCTGGAAGCCGTACAGGTGGGCTTCCTCGAAAGCAAGGCGTCGGAGTTCCTGCTGTTCCGCCAGGGGCAGCTGGACTTTATGAATGATATAGACGCCTCCTTTAAAGATGAAGTGCTCACCAAACAGGGGCAGCTTCGTAAGGAGTGGGAGGGGAAAATGGTGCTGAACAAACATCCTTATCTCAATACCGAATACCTGGGTTTTCTTACAGACAGCAGCATGGCCGTCGTAAAAGCATCGCCGCTTCGCTGGAGAAAGATCCGGCAGGCCATTAACTACGGTATAGACCGTACGAAAATGATGACCTATCTCCGCAATGGCATAGGTACCGCTGCCAACGCGGGTTTTGTACCGGCGGGATTACCGTCTTTCTCCCCACAGCAGGTAAAAGGGTATCCGTG
>NZ_DATCRD010000357.1:0-26065 GCF_036569185.1 Chitinophaga sp. | reverse complement strand
TTAATTCTTACCACCGGCCGCATCCGGGACCAGTGGCATACCATGAGCAAAACCGGTAAGGTTAGTAAGCTGAAGCAACACATCTCCGCCTCCTTCCTGGAAATACACCCGGAAGATGCGCGGCAACGCGGTATTTCCGCTGATGATATTGTTACCGTTACCAATAGCCGGGGCACTGTGCGGGTAAAAGCACAACTGAGCAACACCATTAAAAAAGGAGTAGTGTTCCTCCCTATGCATTGGGGCAAAATACTTCAGAACGACCTGCACCGTGCCAACAATCTTACCAGTACCATACTGGACCCTGTTTCAAAACAACCGGACTTCAAATATGCAGCCGTACAGGTAGAGCGCTACCGCAAACCCGTACAGAAGATCGTGGTAATAGGCGCCGGGGCCGGGGCCTGCGGCTTTGTAAAGTCGTACCGGGAACTGAACACCTCCGATGAAATCGTGGTATTCAGCAAAGAAAATCTCCCGTTCTATAACCGCGTGATGTTACCGGATTATATCAGCGGCACACAACAGTGGAAGCAGCTGGTGAAAATGACCCGTGCAGAGGAAACAGCTTATAACATCACACTACACCGGGGAGTGAGCATTACGCATATTGACCGCGCCAACAAATTGCTTACAGACAGTAACGGGAACGTACATACGTACGACGTCCTGCTGATGGCTACCGGTAGCCGTGCGGCTACCCTACGTGATATTCCCGCGATACCCGGCATTTTCACCATGCGCACCCGGATGGATGCAGACGCCTTCAGGCAGCATATAGATCCCGCCAGGGGGAAAGTAATGATAGTAGGGGGTGGATTATTGGGGATTGAGCTGGCGGCATCTCTCAAAGAAATGAATATAGACGTTGGCGTTATACAACGCACTTCCCGGCTGATGGACCGGCAACTGGATGCACTTGGCGGTCAGCTCCTTTATGAAGAACTTACCGACAGGGGCATCGATATTTACTACAACGATGAAATCAACCGTTTCTCCGGGCATGAACAACTGGAAGGCATACAGCTGAAAAGCGGTTTGTACATTCCCTGCCAGGCAGTGGTAATGTCTATCGGCACTGTTCCCAACATAGAGCTGGCACAGGCTGCGCAGCTGGAATGCAACCGGGGGGTAGTAGTAAATGAGTACCTGCAAACCAGCGACCCGGATATATATGCCATTGGCGAAATTGCAGCTTTCAACGGAACCTTGTATGGTATTACCGCAGCAGCAGAACAACAGGCGGAGGTAGTAGCCCGCTATCTGAACGGCGATATCAGCAACTATTACCAGGGCTCCCTGTTTATGAACATCCTGAAAATGCACGGCACTGATCTTTGCTCACTGGGAATGGTGGAAACACCAAAAGACCCGGCATATGAAGAAGTAGTGTTCATCGACAAAGCAAAACGGTATTATAAAAAATGTATCATTCACCAGGATAAGCTGGTGGGCGCTATCCTGATCGGCGACAAATCAGAGTTTATTGAATTCAGGGATCTTATCCAGCAAAAAATAGAACTCTCTGATAAGCGCCTCGAGCTGTTGCGCTCCGGTAAGAAAGGCACACCGGTGATCGGCAGGCTGGTATGTTCCTGTGGCAACGTAGGCGAAGGCAATATCATGGAAAAGATAGCCGGCGGCTGTGATAACCTGCAACAGCTTTGCCAGGCTTCCGGCGCCGGGCTGGGCTGTGGCAGCTGCAAATCAGAGGTAAAGGCTTTGCTTGAAAAATCTATTCAAAAAACCGCAGCAGCACTCGTATAATTATGGCTAAACATACGCATACCTTATCCGTTAATTTCACCGGTGGTATTATTTCACCGGGTTACCTGCTGGAGCTGCTGGATACAGCTGCCGCTGCACATGCCACGCATGTACGTTTCGGGTTGCGGCAACAATTACTGATAGATGTACCGGATAAAGGTCTTGCTGCCTTTAAAAACAGCTGCGCAGAGAAACAGTTGCCCATTGCAACACAGCCCAACATTATGAGCTCCTACCCTGCCGCTGGTATTTTTATCCACGATACCTGGCTGAGCGAGGGGATTTATAAAGATGTATTTAACGGGTTCGACTATACGCCGTCGCTGAAGATCAATATCTGCGATAGCCAGCAAACATTTGTACCACTGTTCACCGGGCATATCAACTGGATCAGTTCCGAGAGCCTGCATTACTGGTACCTGTATATCCGTATGCCGGGAAGCCAGCAGCTATATGCATGGCCGGAGCTCATTTATACCAACAATATTGCTGCCATGAGCAGGCAGCTGGAGCAAAGCATCAATGAAGGCGATTCGCCGGAGGAAGTGTACTACCAGGTAAAGCAAACAGCGAAGTATATCAGTCGCCCGAAAGACAAGGAACCTGACCTTCCTGCTTTTCATTTACCTTATTACGAAGGTTTTAACAAGTATGATAATAGTTACTGGTTAGGTATTTACCGGAGAGATGAAGATTTCCCGATTGCCTTCCTGAGAGAAGTATGCACCATTTGCCTGGAAACCCGTGTAGGGCAGCTATATGCTACACCGTGGAAGTCACTTATCATTAAAAATATTGAGCCTGCCCACCGGAAGTTATGGGATTATGTGCTGGGAAAATATGGCATTAATGTGCGCCATGCCGCCAATGAACTGAACTGGCAGGTGGAAGACAACTGTGAAGATGGCCTCGTATTAAAGCGGCATATCATTCGCTATTTTGATACCGCCGATGTGCGGACCTATGGCTTATGTTTCAGTGTAAGGATCAACCGGCCAGCCAGTCTTTTTGGTACCGTAGTGATCCGCAAGCAGGAGAACAGGCATGGCAGCAAGCTGAAATACATGCAGCGTTACGATATTCTTTATACAGCGGGTTACAACGCCAACTCTGCACAATTGCTTTTATACCGGGAAGGCGTTTCCAAAGAGCACCTGGGGCCTTATATTGTAGCGCTGTGCAGAACGTTCTATGAGCGGGAAAGCGAGGCGAATGTATTACAGCATTACGTCACAGAGCAGCAATCGCTCGTAACTGTGGCAGCGGTGGAAAGAACCGTGCATCAATGCGGAGAATGTTTAACCGTGTATGATGATATTGCCGGGGATCCTGAACAACAGATACCCGCAGGCACTTTGTTCAATGAGTTGCCGGCAGATTATTGCTGCTTCGTGTGCTCGTCGCCGTTAAGTTCCTTTAAGCCTGTAAGTGAAGCGGATTTACACCCGGCTACTTTATCCACACACATTGTGTAAATGCCCCGTTGGCTGCGGCATCCCAGAACTCAACACGTACCCATCTGCGCTTTTCCAGGTTGATGTTAAAGGTGAACGACCGGGCGCCGAATGCCTTTGTATTATGCAGTAAAATTTTTTCCCTGTAGGTTTTCTCCCCATCGCCGGAGATGATTACTGCATAGTTAAGCGGGAAGGTCCAGCTGGCAGACACTTTCACAACTCCTTTCCGGGCTGCAGCGATGGTACTGCCCGAAGGTTCTCCATTCACAGTAAAAACGGGTAATAATATTTCACCGGTAGTAACAAAAAACTTTCCCTGCTGCATCGCATCAAGAACAGGTTGCCATCCGTCTTTAAAAGCAGGCAGGCGATCCAGCTGGAGGTAATTCACATTGAGATGCCCGTATAATTCATCTTCCGGTGTAATACGGAAAAGATCAGCTTCTGCAATCATTGTTTTATGAAAACCCCAGTTGTTCATATCATCCAGGAGATCTAATGCCCGCTTACCCAGATATGGCTGCGAAAGATCGGCTGGTAAAGCCTTCCAGGCAGCGCCCATAAATTGCGGCGATGCAAAAAAAGCTTCGTCTTTATATTTATCAGGGAACCCGGTAGAGCCTTTGGTACGTGCATGGGCCGTCCACGCCATCCCCTTCTCTCTTTGCAACAGCTGTAGCATTTCCTCTTTATTGCTTACCCTGTACACTTTTCCATAAACAGGATCATCAGACACAAAAGGCTGCGAGGGCTTACGATCCATTACCCAATACACCGGTTCGGGGAAAATATTCATCCAGTGCCCACCAAAAAAGTTGTTAGGTTCTTCCCCGGGCAGCAACAGGAATTGGGAATTGGATAACCGTTCACATTCCCTGAACAATGTTTGCTGTTCAAGAAAACGTTGGTCCTCCGGACCGCGTGGATGGCCAGGCCCGTGGAATTCTCCCAGGTGAACAATGTCTACACCGGTTTCCCGGAAGGCCTGTATAAACGCCGGGACCTCCGGCATTGCTACCTTGTTCAATACATCTGTGGTATGTTCCTGGTGAAAGTGGCTGCTCATGGTCTTGTACCCTGGAAGCGGCGTGTAGGTGTCGCTATGCGTATAGCGGCGTACCTCCTGCAATGTTTGGCCGGCCGTTGTATTGCTGAGCAAACAGAAGAAATGGAGGCGTTGTGCGGTGCCGGGGGGCGCGTTAAACCAGGGCACCCATCTTTTATCGCCTTCCGGTTCCTGGCGTATGCCAATGCCAAATCCCGGCTCTGTTCTGTTATAGTTATTCCCATACCAGGTGAACGACTGGTTAAAGCAGTTATCCAGCGGATAAAAGAACTGGTGCGGTGCCGGGAACAAAGCCAGACTGCCGGTTTTGCTTTCTCCTATAATGGTGCGGTACTTTACTGCCACGTTGGTGCTTTGTTCGCTTTGCACCGCTGGTGCGGATTGCATAGCGCCCCTGGGATCCGCCCAGTGGATTTGCTGCCATGGGATATGCGTTGCCGTTAGTCCTGCATCATACAGGATAGCAGTGGAATCTTTCCGGGTGGTCATTACAGCTGCTATATTCATTAAACCGCTGCCATTATACAGTGTTATTTCCACTGCTCCGCTGAAGGGCCCTGCCGTTGCGCCTGCCACCCGTATAACAGTACGTGAGCCATCAGTAACAACCGCAATACTGTCTTTCTGTAATTGTACCTGATAGGTGGTGTGTGGTAATTTTGCTGTTTTATCAAAGAAGATATTCCAGCCGTTCTGTGATATCAGATCGCGTTTGCCGGTAGTAAGAAAAAATACCGGCTGCAGATCTGATGCCACTGGTTGCCATGCTTTCTTGCCGGTGCTCCAGCTGAGGCGATGAATAAGCGGTTGCCCCGGTTCCAGGTCCAGCATTATCTGCGCCTGCTGGTTGGCGCCTGAGTTCCACACAGCCGTAAGCAGTTTATTGGCCACATTAACCTTCGTTTCAGCAGTGGGTTTGTAAGCGTTCAGGTTAACCGGTACCTGCGCCATAGCAGGTAAATAAAAAAAACAACAGCAAACAAAATACAGGAAAAAGCGCATAGCACGTGGATATTTAACTGACAAAAAGGGAACCATAATTACAAAAGGCAATCATCTTTCCCTTACAAAATAATAATTGTCAGCATAACATCCCGGCGTTTTTTATAACCGGCGTCAGCATTAAACCAGTTAAGTAGCGGGTTTAATAAAGTCCAGGTTCTTACTCACCTGGCCGTATATACGTTGCACCGTGCTGTCGGATGTAAATCCGTCTGCCGGCGTATTGATGGCATAGTCCAGCATCCGGTCGACCGTAGTAGTAGCCACATGCAGGCGGGTATCAGACGATGCATAGTAGATAAAAATATTGCCCTCTTCGTCTGTTACCCAGCCATTGGAGAACAATACGTTGGATACATCGCCTACGCGCTCCTCTCCTTCCGGCGCCATGAAATAACCGGCGGGCTTATATATTACCTTTGCAGGGTTTTCCAGTGAAGTAATAAATACATAGAGGGTATAACGCAGTCCTGCTGCGGTGTTACGCACGCCATGGGCCAGGTGCAGCCATCCTTTGCTGGTTTTTATAGGCGCAGGGCCCAGGCCATTCTTTGCTTCATACACGGTATGATACCTTTTCTTATCCAGCAGTTGTTCTTCACGTATAACGGCGCTGGTGATATCATCCGCCAGTCCGAAACCGATACCGCCTCCGTTGCCGGCTTCAATAAAGCCATCCTGTGGGCGTGTATAAAAAGCGTACTTCCCGTTTATCCATTCAGGATGCAGCACCACATTGCGTTGTTGCGGGGAAGTTGTTTTCAGATCGGGCAGCCGCTCCCAGGCAAGCAGGTCCCTGGTGCGGACAATGCCGCATTGCGCAACAGCCGACGACTGATCTCCAGCCATTGCAGCAGGGTCCCTGCGTTCCACGCAAAACAGGCCGTAGATCCACCCGTCTTCATGCAAGGTTAATCGCATATCATACACATTCGTTTCTTTATTGGCTACCTGGGGTAATGCGATAGGGTAATCCCAAAAACGGAAATTATCGATACCATTCGGGCTTTCAGCCACCGCAAAGAAAGATTTGCGGTCGTTGCTCTCCACCCTTGCCACAAGATAAAACTTGCCATTAAGGCGGATAGCGCCGGCGTTAAATACGGCGTTGATACCAATGCGCTCCAGCAGGTAGGGGTTAGTGCGTGGGTTCAGATCATATTTCCAGAAAAAAGGTATATGCGCAGCCGTTAGTACCGGGTATTTATAGCGGCTAAAGATACCGTTGTAGTTACCTGCAGGCTGATTGACGCGTTGTACCAGCTGTTCGTACTGTTCCTGCAATTGTTCCACCTGTATAGTGGTATTCTTCATTGTATGTTCCATAAATATGATTTAGAGATATCAGCTGCTACCGGCTTTCAATAAAAATACGGACGTATCCCATAGGTTACTGACACTTTCTTTTCTAAATCTTATACTATTTCAATCAAGTGAAGATGTTAAATCGATGCACCTGATAACTTAAGACATCTTTTTCTTGCAGTGAGCACTTTTAATATTTACTTTTATCGCACATGCTACTACATTAAAACCTATTTCCAAATGAAAATAAGACCTGTACTGAAGTATTTGTTGCCTTATATTATTCCTGCCTGTGCTGTATTTTCCGTCCTTCCGACATTTGCGCAGAATAAACCATTTACTTTCGGAGTAAATGCGGGATTGAATATCTCCAATGCCTATGAAGGTGCTAACTATATTCTTGCCCCAAAGAAAAGTAAACCTGGATTCCAGGCGGGGTTCAACATCGATTATGCCGTATCTGATAACTTTTACCTGCGATCCGGTCTTTCGCTGACTACAAAAGGCGTGATACATGAGAAGACGGATATCTGGATCGGCGGCAGCAATCCACCGGTTACCTATTCAAAAACAACCACCCGTGAAACTTATCTGCAGCTGCCGCTGCTGATCGGTTACCAGTACCATATTACGCCGGCTTACCGGCTTTTTGCTCAAGCCGGGCCTTATTTTGCCTATGGTATAGGGGGTAAAGAAATAACAGAGAGTAAAACCATTCATCAGTCTGAAGAGATAGACAACAAAAAAGTTTCGACGGATACATTCGGAGAAAAAGGAACCGGTTTATCAAGAACGGACTGTGGATTAGGCGGCGGACTGGGAGTTGGTTACAAAAGAATTGCATTGATGATCAGTTATGAACTGGGACTTGTAAACCTGGCGCCCGACAAAGAGCCCGGTACTACCTCTTCCGTCCGCTTTTATAAAAACAGGAACCTGTCCATTACTGTCGGATACAGGTTATAACCCATATCTACATTTACCTATAAAAACAGTATTTAATACCTGCTGTATTCGGTAACCTGTTATTCCTTACAGCACCGGCAGAGTAGGCACAGATCTATGCCAGGATGTGGTGTTGCTGCGGGGCTCCCCGGCATCCAAAGGGTTATGGAAGGACGTCTTCGGCAACGCTATTCAGGCTCCCCGGCACCCAAAAGGTTATGGAGGGCGCCGGCATCATCAGCCATAAATCATTTAATACTATACTCTTAAATATAACAAAGGAGCATTCTTAACATCGCTGCGGGAAGGCATAAGTGTCAACATAACAATAATTAGTATATTTCTCCGGCCAATCTCCCCGGATTTGCCTAATTTTGCACCGTCAATGCCACAAACAGGTGTGTAGCGCAGATCATGTTAGCAGATATTCAAAATGAAACCGATGCCAGGCAATACCGCATCGCTATTTCCGTCTTCTTTTTCATCTCCGGATTAGGTTATTCCTCCTGGGCTTCCAGGATCCCCTCTATTAAGCAACAGTTGCACTTAAATGAAGCGCAGTTCGGGCTGGTGCTGTTGGCGCTGCCCATCGGGCTGATGCTTACCATGCCCATTACCGGCAAACTGCTGGGACAGTTCAGCAGCAGGAAGATCATGGTGTTTGGCGCCATGGTATTTAACCTGATCCTGAGCCTCCCAGGCTTTACCACCAGCATATGGCAACTGGCGCTGGTATTGTTTTGCTTTGGCTCTGCCCGCAACCTGCTGAACCTTTCCATGAATGCACAGGCGGTACAGGTACAGCACCTGTTCCCGCAGTCCATCATGACCACCTTCCATGGAATATGGAGTGTGGCCGGCTTTGCAGGTGCGGCCGTCGGCTACCTGATGGTGACCATGAACGTGGCTCCCTCCTATCACCTGTTGATGGTAAGTGCGCTATTGCTGGTATTTACCATGTATTATTATCCTAAAACCCTGCCGGATGAGCCGGTAAAAGAAACAGTAAAAAGAGCGGCATTTGCGCTTCCTGATAAATCATTGCTGAAATATTCCCTGATCTGTTTTGCGTGCATGGCTACAGAGAATACGATGTACGACTGGAGCGGCTTATACTTTGAAAAAATTGTAGGCACCAGCAAACCTACTGCGGTAGCGGCATTTGGCATATACATGGTAGCCATGACCACCGGCCGTTTTATTGGCGACAGGCTGGTGAACAGGCTGGGCATTAAATCGATGCTGATGTACAGCGGCTGGTTTATACTTTCAGGGTTACTGCTGGCCATCGTGCTGCCTTATCCGTTTACCACCGGTATAGGATTCATTTTTGCGGGACTTGGCGTAGCATGCGTGGTGCCATTGGTATTCAGCCTGGCAGGCAGATCAAAGAGCACCAACAGCGGGCAAACACTGGCCTCCATATCCACCATTGGTTACCTCGGGTTTATGATCGTACCACCATTAGTTGGATTGGTAGCCCAGGCCACCAGTCTGCGCTGGTCTTTTGCCATAATGGCTATGTGCGGTTTGGCCATTGTAACACTGGTGAAAGGATTAAAAGAATAGTTTAAGGGGAGGGCAGCCCCTCCCCTTAAACCGTTAAATGGTATACTTCTCTTTCAGGATAGCCCGTTCCTTCTCACCTATACCCAATTCTTTCTCAAAGAAATTCTCTACCGTACCGTATTTGCCTTTAATAGCATTGAAAAGGCTATGCAGCAGCTCTGGTTTCAGCTCCAGCGCTTTACGGATGGATTCTTCATCCATACCGGTGCTTTGCCGTAAACCCTGGAACATCCTTTTGTTCATAGGCAGCAGGTATACATTGCTGGCAGTAAAATCGGCTTCTATAGTTTGCTGCGGCACTCCCAACGCATAGAGGAACAAAGCGGTAGCCATACCGGTTCTATCGCGGCCACCGGTGCAATGATACATGATGGATTCATTCGCCGGCAGTACCAGCAGTTTCTGGAACAATGGCTTATAACGGTCGCCCAGGTATTGGGTATTGCCGTAGAACTTCTCCAGGAAATTACCATTCTTAATGATCTCGTTCATTTGTGCGGCGCCGGGAAGACTGTCGCTCCCCGCGGGGCACAGCAGGTAATCTGTTTTGGGCAGCAGATGATCCGGCGCGGCAGCGGCTTCTTTCACGCCACGGAAATCAATTACAGTATGGATATGTTTTTGTTCCAGTACGGTGAGATCCTGGTCTGTTAAGCGGCTTACATCTGCAGAGCGGAATACTTTTCCCCATACTACTTTTTTGCCATCCTTTGTTGTATACCCGCCCACATCGCGGAAGTTCACGGTTCCCTGCATACGCACTACCCGTTGAGCGCTATCGGCTAATTGGGCAAAAGTTGTTCCCGGTAAGGCAATAGCCAGTACCAATATTATTTTTTTCATATGTAGTTTATTATTTTTTTTGAGAGATGAATTACCTGATGATATCCCAGCGGATACCCGCCTGACCGCGACTGCCATACCATTCTTCTGCAGCCACGCGGCGTTTATCGCCCATATAAGTTTTCAGCGGTTCGTTAGTAATATTATTGAGCTCCGCGAACACCCGTATTTTGGAAGTGATGTTCACGGTAGCAGAAGCATCTACCGTAAAATTTTTATCTGTCCAGATATAAAAATCCTTGCCCAGCTGTTGGTTGATGGTTTCCACGGAAGCGCCGCGATAATTACCGGCGATGCGGATCATGACACCCTTGCGCTCATAAAAGAGGATACTGTTAAAGAGGTGGCGCGACTGGTTAGGTAAACCGGTTTTATCAGTGATCTTATTTCCGCTTACCGTTCTTGGTACCTCTACGCTTGAATTAATAAAAGTATAGTTCAGTTCTGCGCCTAACCCGCTGAGTATGCCCGGCAGGAAATCGAACCGTTTGTTGATACCCGCTTCCAGTCCAACGAGGGAAGCATTATTCAGGTTCTTTGCCTGCGCTACCACATAGTTCACCCCATTTTCCACATAGTAATTCTTATCTGCAAAAATCACATTGCTGATCTGTTTATAAAAAATACCACCGGAAACAAGACCAATATTTTTGAAATAATATTCGCCCATCAGGTCGAAGTTATTGGAGAAGGTAGGTTGCAGATCCGGATTTCCTTTGGTGATGGTTACATTCGAACCTGTGTTATCCACAGACTCTCCCGGTGTAAGATCGGTAAAGTTAGGACGGATAAAAGTACGGGTATAGGCTGCGCGCAGGTTGGCCTGTTCGTTGATGCTGTATTTAAGATGCAGCATAGGCAACAGGGCATTATAATTATTTTTCACCGTAGCCGGTGTAATAATGGTTTCCTTTGGAGTGCCTGCTGCAGTAGCCTTTGAGCCATGCAGGGTAAAGGTGGTGTACTCGTTTCTTACACCGGCAATCATTTTCAATTTATCCGTCACATCCACTTCCGCCATCGCATAGGCGGCGGCTACGTTTTCCGTACCTGTATAGATGTTGGTGGCGTTGGATTTCGAAGTATAGTCGGCGAAGCCGTTCTTACGGAGCGTGGCAGTATCATACAAATCAAACAATTGTTGTTTGGTGAGAGGGTCTACCATGAACTGGTCGTAGTTACCTTTCAGGCCCTGGAAGAAGCCGCCGCGAACCGGGAAGCTGGTAGTTTGCAATGCGCTCAAAGGCAACAGGGCCGGTGAATTTGGAATACCCAATGCTGCGCCCGGCAGGTATACAATGTTGGAGCCATACATACCGGCGCGGTCTTTATGACGGTATTTGGCGCCGAACTTCAGGTTTACCCTGGACGATGCGCTCACTTTAAAATTCAGCTGTGCGGTTTTATCTTCTTCCTTTGTATCCAGTTGAGCAATCACCAGTTGTTGCAAGGTGAGCTTTGCAGGGTCCATTACTTCCCCGCTGTTTTTTATGCCGGCATCAAAGTGTAGCGGGTCACCGCCAATACCTTCCGGAGAATCGAAGCCCCAGTACCGTTTCCCATCTTTAGAAAGATTATTAAAACCACCGGTGATCTTCTGGCGGAAAGTAGCAATGGGCAATCCTTTATTGTTATTGGTGGGTGGGGTTTCAAGAAAGTATTTCGTATAGTAATCGCTGATAGCCCAGTCCATTTTTACTTTGGAAGACAACTGGTGCTCGCCTCCCAGTTCACCGCCGTTGAGCACCGTCTGGTAATAAGAGTAGCGATAATTATACTGATAGCGGCTGTTATTGTAATCGACATAAGATTCGTATACCGGGCGTATATCGTTGAATTTATCCATCAGTCCGCGGAAGAATATTTTATGCGCAGCATTGAATTTGTATTCCAACTCAACGTTAGCGCCATAAGTCTGCCGTTTTCCCATATACCGCTTAAGCATCACCGTGCTGATGGATTTTTGCTGGGCGGGATCGGGCAAGGCCGTATTATAGGCTACCTCAAAGGCGTCGGTTCCCCATTGGCGATCCCATATGGCGCCGGCAATCATTACGCCCAGCCTATCTTTGAAGAAGCGGTCGCCATACACGAGCGATGCGTTGTAGGTAGCATCCTTTGAGAAAGTGTTGTACCCGCCGGCTGCGCTTATATTCAGCGTTCTTTTAGCGGGAGCAGTGCGGGTAATGAAGTTAATGGAACCGCCAATAGCATCGCCCTCCATATCCGGCGTGATGGCTTTGGCCACCTGTACGTACTGGATAATTTCTGAAGGCACCGCATCAAGCACGGAGTTACGGTTGCCCAGTACATTGGCGCTGGGCAGGCGGCTGCCATTGAAGAGGGTCGATGTCCATGCAAACGGCGTACCTCTTACCGTAGCGGCATCCGCTTCGCCGTGGTAGCGGGCTACCGCCACGCCCTGTACACGCTGCACTGCTTCCGCCGCATTGCGGTCCGGCAATTTCCCGATAGCATCTGCCGCAATAACGTCCATGATAGCAAGCGAGTTTTTCTTAATACTGAGGGCTTTTACGGTAGAAGGCGCCATGGTTCCTTTCACCAGTACTTCTCCCAGTTTACCGCCGGTGGGCGCCAGGATAATATTACCTGCATCGTTGATACCTGGTTTTACTGACAGTTCCAGTGTTTGGGTTTCATGTCCTATATAAGATACCAGCAAGGTTACTTTACCGGTAGTATGTACATTTAAAGTGAATGCCCCATTCAGATCGGTAGCAGTACCTTGCTTGCTGCCGGCGGTTTGCACAGAGGCGCCGGGCAGGTGCCCTTCTCTTCCGTTGATGATTCCTTTAATGGTTTGTGCCTTTGCCGTGCCTGTTATTACCAGCAGGAGCAGTAATGTACAGCAACGACTACGTTTTAATGGTATAAAAATGCGATCCATATGAAGGTATTTTTCAGCAAAAGTGGGAGTTGCTGATGATGCTTTCGACCGCATCCAACTACTGCTACGTGTATACGTATTTTCCGGTTTAAACGTACTCACTTTTATTGAAAACCAATGCATTAACCTGTGTTACGAAATCATTACCAAATGGAGCCGCCACTGGCAGAAAGGGTAGGTTTAACATTGTGGTAATATTGGTTTTATACTTTCGGGGCATATCCGCACTATGATATATGTTATTGCCATCGGAGCATTTCAGGCGCTAACCGCAGTAGCCTTACTAAGCAGCAGTAAATTGCGCAGCAAGGCCGACTTCCTGCTGATCTTATTGTTATGCAGTATTGCTGCGCATCTTGCTATTAAATTCTGTATCTATTCATTTGTGAACGATCATGAAGTACGCACGCAGATGAATACTTTTATCGGTTTTTGCTATGGGCCATTGCTGTACCTGTACGCCTGCCAGCGGCGGGATGCCGCATTCATTCCGGCTTCGCGGTGGTATGTTTTCCTGCCGTTTATACTTGGCGCAGTAGGTTATCTTACGGTAGTATGCGTGCTCATGTGGTCTGCCGATGCAGGCCATGCCGTGTTGTATTATTACAATGAAACCACCACCTGGATGATGATGGTACCGGGCTTTCTTTTCCCGGGATTATCGCTCCGTATTGCAAAGCAGTTACCTGATATGCCGCAGGAAAAGAAGCTGATCAACAATATCAGTTACCTGCTCTGTATAATAAGTATCATTTCGCTGGGATTTAAAACGGCGCAATCGCTTCATATGCTGCATGGCTCGTACAATATTATCTGCAGGGATATCGTGTATTCGTTGCTGTTAGTAGTATGCCTGGTGATCATCCGGTACAAGTATGTGGGGATTATGGGTTTACAACAGGCGAAAACGCCCGCTGCAGCCGGGGAGGTGTCTCCACCCCGTAAAATGCAGCTCAGTGCCGAAGAACAGCGGCAGGTACTGCAGGCGCTGGAAGCGCATCTTCATAAAACCAGGATATATACGGATGCAGAGCTGAACCTCGACAAGCTCGCGCAGGGAACGGGCATCAGCAAATATCATATTTCGGAAACGCTGAACAGTTATGCCGGCAAATCGTTCTACCAGTACATCAATGAATGGCGCATCCGGCGGGCGATGGAACAGATCCGTTTCATGAATGAAAAAACATTGCCGGTGAATGTGCTGACACTGGCGTACGATTGCGGCTTTAAAGCCAAATCATCTTTCAACCAGTATTTTAAAAAGATCACCGGTCTTACACCTACTGAATATATCAAGTCGTTAGTTACGCCGGGCGTTACTATTCACGAGTGAGGGCCTGCGGAACTCTTTCGTAAAGATCTGCTGTACCTGGTCTATTTCGCCTGCGTACATTGTCTTCTTCCGGGTGCCGAAATACAATGTATTTTCTATTGCCGGTTCTCCTTCCCATACCAGTTTCATAGCGCCCGTTTCAATTTCCTGCGTACATAAAAAATCGGGGACAACGGAGAAGCCTGTTCCTCCACTGAGGCAGCGTACAATAGAGCAGATGTTGGGAACAATATAGTTAGGTTTGAAATCCATATGGTGGCGGAAGTTGAGCTGCCAGAAGCGTTTCAGGTGCTCCATATCCGCAGCGGTACTATACCACAGTTGTTCTTTCAGCCAGTTCTCCGCAGCTTCAATATCTTTCTTTTTTAATAATGCGTGCAGTGGTTTCACATCTGTTTTCCCATCAGCTACCAGCACAATCCTTTCTTTTGAAAACGGTTTAAACTCCAGGTTTTTCTGATCTCCTCTCTGTGGCGTGATGATGAGGTCTAACAGACCTTTATCGAGGTCGTTGATCATTTGGGGATAGTCGCCGAACTTGATGATCACATTAAACGGCAAAGTGGCAATATACTTCTCCAGGGTATATTGAAATGTTTCGAAACACATGCCAATGCTGATCGTAGCCCTGTCTACTTTTGTGCTTTTATGGAAAAGCTGTTCTGCATTTTCCAGTTTAAGCAAAGGCTCTTCTATAAAGTTATAGATCACTTTCCCTTTTTCTGTGGGCACCAGTTTTTTGGCAGAGCGGTCGAACAGTTTATAGCCGGTATATGCTTCCAGGGAATTGAGGTGCAGGCTTACACCCGGTTGCGAAATAAAGAGCTCCTGCGCCGCACCGGTGAGCGAGCCCTGCTCATAAATGGACTTGAAAGTACGAAGCCACTCCAGGTTGAGTCCCATATAATTATCATTTTAATGATACAAAGGTATAAGTTAAATAATTATGATGATAATATTTTTTGGAGGAATTTTGCCTTGTCAAAATACGAGAACGATGCTTTTTACAGATTATAAATTAGGCGGGCTTCATCTGAAAAACAGGATAGTAATGCCGCCAATGACCAGATCCAGGGCCGCCCGTGGCGATGTAGCCACTTCACTGATGGCCGAGTATTACAGTCAGCGGACCGGCGCCGGGCTGCTGATATCAGAAGGTACACAAATCAGCCGGCAGGGCCAGGGATATGCCTGGACGCCGGGTATATATAGCCAGGACCAAATAGCCGGCTGGAAACAGGTAACAGACGCCGTACACGCCAATAACGGCCTCATCTTCGCACAGCTGTGGCATGTAGGCCGTGTATCGCATACTTCCATACAGGAAAACGGTGCAGCGCCGGTGGCGCCATCCGCTATCCTTGCGGAGGGTGTGAAAGTATTTGCCGATCCTGCAGGCAAAGGCCCTGAAGGCGGCGCCGGCGAAATGATGCAGCACTCTATGCCCCGCGAGCTTACAAAGCCTGAAATAAAGGCTATCATCAATGATTTTGCACAGGCGGCTAAAAACGCCATTGCTGCCGGCTTTGACGGTGTGGAACTGCATGGCGCCAATGGTTACCTCATTGAGCAGTTCATCGACTCACAAACCAATCACCGTACAGACGAATACGGTGGTTCACTGGAAAACCGTTTGCGCTTTCTGAAAGAAGTGGTCACTGCTGTAGCCGATGCTATAGGAAAAGACCGTGTAGGCGTGCGGCAGGCGCCTTTAACCACGCTGATGGGCGCTATGGACGACCACCCGGAAGAAACCTACATCGCTGCAGCAGAAGTGCTGAACAAAATAGGCATTGCCTATATCCATATTGCGGAAGCCGACTGGGACAATGCCCCTGTGATGCCGGTGGCATTCAAGGAAGCATACAGGAAAGCCTTTAAAGGCACGCTCATCTACGCCGGCAAATATACCGTTGCCAGGGCAGAAGAAGCGTTACAGCATGGCTGGGCAGATCTTATCGCCTTTGGCCGCCCCTTCATTGCCAACCCTGACCTTCCCTACCGGCTGCAACACCAACTGCCATTAAATGAACCCGACAGGTCTACTTTCTTTGGTGGTGGCGCAGCGGGTTACACAGATTATCCCACTATTAAAAAAACAGCCAATGTTATTTGAACCATATACCGGCAAAAGCCTGTCATTAAAGAACAGGATCGTGATGGCGCCTATGACGCGCGCCCGGAACCCGAACAGGATCCCCAATGAAATGAATGCGCTGTACTACCGTCAACGTACCAACGCAGGGCTTATTATCACGGAAGGCACTTCCATCTCTCCTACCGCATCGGGTGTATTACATATTCCCGGGCTGTATACACCGGAGCAGGTGGAAGGCTGGAAACTGGTTACCAGCGCCGTTCATGCAGCTGGCAGTAAAATATTCACGCAGCTATGGCATGTGGGCCGCGTATCACATACCAGCAATCAACCTGGTGGTATTGCACCGGTTGGTGCATCAAACATCCAGGCAGCCAACTCATATGCATGGGGCTATGACGACAACGGCCGCGAGGCATTTGTGCCCTGTTCTGTTCCGGAAGCTTTAACAACAGCAGGCGTGAAAGCAGTGGTGCAGGATTTTGCCAATGCCGCTGCCAATGCAGTGAAAGCCGGGTTCGACGGGGTAGAGCTGCACGGCGCTAATGGTTACCTCATTGAACAGTTCCTGAATCCTTTTGTGAATAACCGCAGCGACGAATACGGAGGCAGCATCATCAACCGCAGCCGTTTCCTGCTTGAAGCCATTGATGCCTGTATTGCCAAAATTGGCGCGGAAAAAACAGCGATCCGTCTTACCCCCTATGGAGGCCTGCATGAAATGCCGCATTACGAGGAACTGGAAGCCACTTATCAATACCTCGCCGCTGAACTTGGCAAGCGGAACATCGCTTATATTCATATCATGGACCAACAGTCGAGAGGCAGCTTTGCCTTACCGGAAGGCTTCCTGGAAAGGTTCAGGAAACAATACAACGGCGTGATCATACTCGCCGGTGGGATGAGCCGGGAAAAAGCGGAACGATATTTAAGCGCCGGCATCATTGACCTCGCTGCCTGGGGAGAACCTTTCATTGCCAATCCTGATCTTACTGACCGGTTGAAAAACAACTGGCCATTGAATCCACCCGACCGCGCATTACATTATGGGGGAGCTGCACATGGATATACTGATTACCCGACGTATGAAGCGACGCTCTAATACTTTAAAAAACACTGAACCCGCCTGTGACAGCGGGTTCAATTCAACTAAAACAAACTTGAGCCATTGGGCATCCGGCTATTAGCATACCCAAAAAGTTTCTCCGCAGGAAATGAACTGCGTGGTTGGCAGTGTGCGGCCTTTGCTTTTTTCCTGTGGCGCTTTACTAAGACTAGCCACGGTAATTTTTGTGAGCTTCAGCTTTGAGGTGATTTTCTTTTTCATATTGATACAGATTTAGGTTACTTCAATCTACGCTAAGAATCTGTTATCATCAATCACGTAAAAAGGGGATTTATCACTGCTGTGCTCCTTTACTGATCTTATTATTTACAATACGTGCGTTGCCGTCAATATCAACACTCCCGTTCACTGTTTCGGAAATAACTACCCCTGTATTACGGGCCGGCGAATTAGTAGCAATATGCAGGTCCGGCGTTGTAGTACTGATGAGTAAAGGATCTGTACCATGCACCGAGGCGGCATCTGTGCCGGAAGTGGTTTTCCAGGTATTGAAATCAGTAATGATATTTGTGTTGGTACCGTTCCAGATCCATTGCGGCGTGCCGGTGGTGAAATAAAGATTATTGTCGATGATATTACCTGATCCTGTATTGGTGTATTTATGCACAAAGATATCTACCGGTCTCGCATATACGATATTGTTACGGATCACATTATCAAAACATTGCTCGGTAAGCCGGATCTCTCCTTCTATTTCCCCGAAAGCGCCCGGCTCGCGGTCATTGAACAGGAGGGTGTTGTTTACTACATAACAGTTGCGTGTACCACCGGAAGTATACCCCAGGTAGCCGCCAAGATAAATACCTGTGCGCCAGCAGTTATACACAAAGTTATTCCGCACAATACAGTTGCTGGTAGGATAAGCATCATTTTCACTTACAATACCAATACCGCGGTCCGCCTCATGGATGCGGTTTCTTTCCACGGTGATATTTCTTGCACCATCCACATAAATGGCAATGGCGCCGTGGCCATGTACGCCACCCACAGGCCCACGGGTCATGTCGATGTTGTACAGTTCATTTTCGCTGATCACGCCATTCCTTGCATAGTTAAAAGCAGGGTTGGTATTAGCCGCGTAGCCACCGGCCGCATCAATACCAATGTTCTCAGTATTGTAAATGGTGTTCCGCCTGATGATAAATCCATCTACATAACCATTGATCGTAAGATTCTCGCTATAACCGGTTTTTGTATCATGAATAATATTATCTTCCACAAGGATGTTCTTCATTACATCAGCGGTGTTCCCGATAATCTCAATACCATGACCACTACGACCCTGCGAGGGATCTACATTATGTTCTATGTTATAAATTTTATTTTTCCGGATGATGATATTACCGGCTCCCGCGTCTGTTGTGATCCCATTCACATTGGCGCCTGCAGCGGTGCTTTTCAGGTTGCAGATATCAAATCCTTCCAGTACTACATAACTGGTGTTACTGATGGTTACCAGTGCTTCCCTGCCGGTAACAATCATCCCTGAACCGTCGATCACGGCCTTTTCGCCGGGATAAGCCTTCAGCGTGATCAGCTTTTCAAGCCGGCCTGAGCGCGGGAACACTACCTTTTCGGGATAATTGCCGGCCCTTACCATCACTGTATCGCCTGGAAGGGCTTTGGCCAGGGCGATGTTTATACTGCGCACTGGTTTGTTGATAGTACCGGCTGCGGAGTTATCCCCATTTTCCGCCACGTAGTAAGTATGTGTTTGTGCCGCATCAACGGGAGTAACGGTAGTAGATTCTTTACTACAGGCGCCGGCCAGCATAGTGAATAGTAGTAAGTACATGTTCCTGTTTAACATCTTAAAAAAATAAACGGCAGCAATACTGCTGCCGTGGGTTTACATATCGGTTTATTCAGAAATAATTTTCCTCACCCTGTTATTATTTTTGTCCAGCACATATACCACGCCATCCTTATCTACCGCCACGCCCATGGGCGCATTAAATGAAGCGGCAGCGCCAATGCCATCTGCAAAACCTGCAGCATTACTACCGGCATAGGTGATCACGTTCCAGGTATTGGCGGAAATGGCACGGATGCTTTCATCGGCATTAGCGCCATAGCTGCCGTTTCCGGCTACGTAAATATTACCGGAAACATCTACCGCCAGCCCCCATGGATTGGCAAATCTTGCTGCAGCACCGGTTCCGTTTACATATCCTGCTACGCCTGTTGACCCTGCTATCACAGTGGGCTCCCATGTGCCTGCCTTAAAGCGGATAATAGTATGACCTGTATTACTGGATACATACAGGTTACCGGCCTTATCAAAATCCATTCCGCCCGGAGCGGCAATACCGTTAATGATAGCAGTGCTGCTGCCATCTGTCCCCATCTCAAAAACGCTTCCTCCTCCATTGCTGCAGTAATACACTTTGCCTGATGTTTTATTCACGGCTACATTCCAGGGTTCCTGTACCGTACCTCCCAGTGTGGTGGTGGTACCATCCGGCGTGATTTTGCGGATACTCCAGGTTCCCGGATCAGCGGCATACACATTGCCTTGTGCATCTAACGCCACACCGTATGGTATCTGGAAACGTGCAGCCGGCCCTTTGCCATCATCGCTGCCACCGTTGCCAGGGCTACCGGCCAAAACGGTGGCGTTACCTGCGTTGTCTATTTTACGGATACAGGCGTTGCCAGGATCAGCCACATATACGTTCCCGTTATCATCGGCAGCAATTCCCATCATACGGTACCAGCTCTGCCCGTTGAAGTTAAACAGGGCATCGGCGCCTTTTCCATTGGCAAAGCCTGCGGTGCCGTTGCCTGCGAGTGTAGTAACCGTTCTTGAAAATACATAGGTAAACGGCGTGCTGCTTGTTACGCTGTCCTTACCAACTTTCACCACCAGGTTGCCGGTACCGCATCTCTTCGGTACTATTACCATGATCTGCTTCGTATTGGCGTTCACAATAGCGCAGCGTTTACCATTGATGGTGACAGTAATATCCGATGTGTCTGCAGAAAAATTATCACCTGTAATCAATACCTCTGTAGTAGCTCCGCCGGTGGCGGGAATAAAGTCGTTGAGCAGTACGGGCTGTCCGTCTGCATGTTTCAGATCGTCGTCTTTTGAACATCCGCCCAGCAAGGCAGACATCAGTAAACAACCTGTAAGTATATATGAATTCAGTGGCCTGATCATAGCAGTTAGTTAAGAATTAAATAAAGAAATTACCAGCCGGGGTTTTGCACCAATGCCCGGTCCCTTTCCAGGTCCTGTTGCTGGATGGGAAACATATACATTTTGTTGTCCCAGTATCTTTTCTGAAACAGGGTACGTGTATAAAAACCAGTGAAAGAAAATCCCTGGTCATTGTCTTTCGCATTCACATTCATACCATAGATCGCCTGGTTTTCCGGTTTGCTCATCAGCAACCTGCGGATAAGTGTGTAGTACCTGTCGCCTTCAAAGCAGAATTCCACCTGTCTTTCCCGGAGGATATATTTCCGCATTTCTTCCTGGTTGCCTATGGCACCCGGATATACAGTTTCAATACCCGGCAGGCCCGCGCGTGCTCTTACCATGTTAAGGTATTTCACGATATCTGTATTGGCAGGGTCATATTCGTTCAATGCTTCTGCATAATCCAGCAAAATCTCTGAATAACGGATAAGGATATACGGAGAACGGTATGCATCGGTAGACATGCTGCGGAGGTTATCATTCGGGCTCAGTAGTTTAGAAGGGAGATAACCGGTAATAATATTGCTGCCCATTCCCAGCATACCTGATTTACCGCTGTAGTAAAACTCCTGGCGGCCGGTGCCATCTTTATTCTTTTCTGAAGAGAAATAATTCTTATCATCTACAGATACCGCTGCTACCACGGGGCGGCGGTTATAGGCAATATACGCATAGAACCTTGGTTCACGTTTTGCATACATGTTCCAGTCGCCTTCCTTATTTTCCCAGTAATGATCACCATCCTTTGTAGCAAAGCCTGTTTCCACATAACCGGAAGAAGGGTCGGTGATGGTTTTACCGTTGTTCATATAAAACGCATCCACTACATTCTGGGTGGCGTTATACAAATTATATCCTGCAGGACCAGGAGAAGAACAGATGGTATATCCCCAGCGCTGCCAGTTCATAGATGCGAGAATAATTTCATCGTTCCATGAAGTGAGGAACAGATCGCGTACAGAAAGGAACGGATCAAAGCTGGTACCGCCGTTATCAAGATTGGTAAACAGTTTATACTTGTTGGAATCAATGATCGCTTTGGCTGCCTGCGCGGCAATGCGCCACTTGTTCACGTCATAACCGGAAGGCGCCAATGCGGTACCATCCTGGTTCTTAAACGATGCCAGGGCCGGGTTGCCATTCCATAATGGACTGGCCGCCCATTGCGCTACTTTTGCTTTTACAGCAAGACATGCCCCACGGGTAGCACGACCATTATTCCCCGAAGAGCTCCACACAAAAGGAAGACCTGCAGCAGCGCCATCCATCATATCGTTGATAAATTTCACGCAGGTATCGAAAGGCGCCCTGGGATACTTATTCATGTCTTCATCCTGGCTCACGGTATTGGTGAGCTTTACGAAGGGGCCATATTGCCTTAACAGCATCCAGTAAAAATAACCACGGAGAAAAAGGTTCTCTGCTTTATACTGTGCTTTCAGTTCATTACTCAGCTGATCGGCCGGCACCTTATCAATGTTCTGTTCAAAGATGAAGGATTTCCGGATAGCGGTATAGTATCCGCCCCAGTTATAGTAGTACCAATCAGAAGCGCTCCAGTTACCACTCACCATATACCTTACAGTAGTGCCGGGGATGGAAACCGAAAGCTCATCTGCCGCGCCAATACCGGCATAATCGCCCCCTGCCTGGCGGGCGCTGTAAATATTGCTCAGGTAGGCTTCTGCGTTAGCCCTGGTTTGCCAGATCTGTTCTTCCGTAAGAAGATTATCCGGCTTTTTATCCAGGTACTTGCTGCATGATACCAGTGTGATGGCAGTGATACCGGTGAAAAGAAGTAACAGGTATTTATATCTGGTCATAACGATGATCTTTTTGGTCTTGATTAAAACTGCGCTCTTACACCCAGGGTAACGGTTTTCGGGAAAGGATACCTTGATCCGTAAACGCCCAGTTCTGGATCCCATAATTTAAACTTCGTGAACGTAAGCATGTTGGTAGCCGTGGTGTAAACCTGGAGGTTGCTGATTCCTTTACGTTTCATATCCGGTGTAATAAAAGAGTAACTGAAAGTAGCCTGTTTAAGGCGCATAAAACTGCCATCGCGTATCCACCAGCTGCTGTTTAAATAGTTATTATCGTTGGTGTTCGCAACGGTTAGCCGTGGATAATGTACATCCTGGCTGGGGTTTTCTGTTGTCCAGCGGTTCATCATATCTTCCAGCACGCTGGCGGTGTACTGGCCCATCCCTGCAAAGGGCACTACGCCTACCCCATCTGCACCGGCGCCATTGCCCGCCACACCTATACCATTGGCCATGATACCTACATCGGCTACGCCGGCAAAAACAGCAGAGAGCTCAAATCTTTTATAGCCAACATTAAAGCCATAACCGTATGACCAGGTAGGGAAACTGGATTTACCCAGGTAAGTCTGATCATTTCCATCTACTTTACCATCATTATTCAGATCTTCGTATTTCACATCGCCCGGATGTACCACCCTGAACTGCTGCGGGCTTTTCTCCACATCGTCCTGGCTGGTGAAAAGGCCCAGGCTTTTGTAGCCTTTGAACTCGCCTACTTTATGTCCCTCCTGTTGAGCATAAGCATATAAAGCAATAGGGTTATCTGCATAGATGATCTTATTTTTTGCATAGGTAACGTTACCGAATATACGAATAGATACATCTTTTCCAATGTGATCCGTATATTCTATACTACCATCTATTCCTTTATTCACCATTTCTCCTATGTTGCCAAAAATATTGCTGCCACCATACCCCGCGATCGGTGATATTGACTGGCGGGCAACAAGAATGGCGCTTCTCTTATCCTGGAATCCATCTACGACGATATTCAGTTTATTTAAAATTCCTACTTCCAGACCAATATCTGTTTTCGCTGATTTTTCCCAGGTAAGGTTTTGTGTGCCGATCACATCTGCATTGATGCCTCCGGTATAGGAAGGAGTACCTGAACTACCGAAAGACACGCCGCTGGCGCCGTTATAATAGGTAAGATAACCAAAGCGGTTCTGATCGATCTGGTCATTTCCTGTCATACCATAGGAGCCCCGGATCTTCAGCAGACTGATCACTTTCGTATATGGCAGGAAAAAGTTTTCTTTTGAAATTACCCAGCCAATGGAGCCTGCCGGGAAGTAACCCCATCTTTTGCCTTTATCAAAATTCTCAGAGCCGGTGGCCCCCATATTTATTTCCGCAAGGTATTTATCCATATAGGAATAAGTAACCCTGGCGGCAACACTCTGATTGCGGTATGGAATAGCGCCCTTTACATCGCCTGCGGAACCCACCAGGCGGTTACGGATACTACCTACCAGCAGTCCGCCAAAATTATGTTTACCGAAGCTGTGATCATAAGTGAGGTTGCCTTCCAGGTACATCATCCGTTCACCGGTTGATGAAGAACCATAACCCAGGTAAGTATTTCCTATCCTGGTTTGATTGTAGACCAGGTTACCGTTTTCATCCCTGCCGGGTGCATAGAACAGGTCATTCACTCCTTTCCTGCTATTATCAAATTCGCTGTAGGTATCAAAAGAAAAACGGGCATTCGCACTCAGTCCTTCAGTAATTACATCCAGTTTCTGATTAAGGGATAACACGGATTGGATGGAAGGTCTGAACTCTGTGGAATAGCCGGAGTTCTGTACGAGGTTAAACGGGTTGGAGCCACCGTTGTTTACCGGTCCGGCCCATTTGCCATCGGGGTAAGACACGGGGAAGGATATAGGATTGGTAGCGTAGGTAGAATACCAGATAGCTCCTGCGGAATTGCCCGGGTAGCGGGTGTTTACCAGCATGGAAGCCAGGTTGAGGGAAAGTAAGGTTGTTTTGGTAACGTTCAGGTCCACATTACTCCTGAAATCATATCTTTTGAAATTAAGATTCGGATTATAACCAATGTCTCTTACATTATATTGTCCATCCTGGTTGTAAAAAGACATAGACACATAGTAGCGCATGGCTTCTCCACCGCCGCTTACGTTTACGTTGGCATTGGTCATGGAAGCCCAGTCTTTATAAATGGTATTGATCCAGTTTACATTGGGATAAATATAAGGATCAAGCCCGCTGGCTGTTTTACGGATCACTTCATCCGTGTATACCGGTTCTTCGCCGGCATTGGTACGGGCCTCGTTATACAGTTTCATATAATTCACGCCGTCCAGCATTTTTGGCATTTTAGTAAGCCCGCTGAAGCCCGTTTCTGCTTTGGCAGATACTTTAGGCTTACCGGCAACTCCCCTGCGGGTGGTGATGATCAATACGCCGTTGGCGCCTTTAGCTCCATACACCGCAGTAGCGGAGGCATCTTTCAACAGGGAAATGCTCTGTATATCTTCCGGGTCAATGTTATTGAAAGCGCCGCCATAGGTACTGTTTACATCTTCCCTTTGCACACCGTCAACAATAATGAGCGGGGAAACGCTTCCTTTAAAAGTACCAATCCCACGGATAGTGAAATTGGGATTATCATACCCCGGTTCGCCACCGTTGCTCTGCATGGAAATTACGCCAGCCACCTTTCCCACCAGGGCATTGGTTAAGGAACGCACCGGCGTTTGCATATCGGCCATGTTTACGGTAGATACCGCACCCGTTACAGTTACTTTCTTCTGGCTGCCAAAACCTACTACCACTACTTCGTTCAGCTTGTCCACTTTTGCGGTAAGACTCACCTTCAGCGTTTTCTGGTTCACTACTTTTACTTCTTCAGGGTTCATGCCCATCATGGCTACTTTGAGGATATCATCCCTGGTGGCTGCAATGGAAAACACCCCCATCACATCTGTAACGGTTCCTTTTTTACTGTCTTTCACCGTAATAGTAGCGCCGGGCAGGGGATTTCCATCTACATCCATTACCTGCCCCCGAACCAGCCATTCCTCCTGCTTTGCCGCCGCCGGTACTGCGGTATTTTCCGGTGCGTCTGCTTTTTTGTCGAGCACAATCCGGTTGCGTTGCAGTACATAGCTGATGTTTTTATCTTTAAAGATAAAGGCCAGTACCTCTTCCAGCTTTGCCTGGCGGAAATTGAGCGACATTCTCTCCCCGTCGTTCAGCAGCTGGTTGCTGTAAACAAGGGTAAGACCAGTCTGTTTTTTAATGGCCCGGAAGATCTGCAGGAGCGTTACCTCATTACCGGTAACCGTGACGATCGATTGCAGCGAAGGCGCCGGTGTTTGTGCCTTCACACCGGAAAATGAAGTGCATAAAAGGGCACACAGCACCAACATGCGCACAACGTTTCGCATAGCCAGCTTACAGTGGCGTATACTTTTTCTCATTCGGGAATTGTTTACAAGTTAAAATGATGGTACAGCAAATGACAGTAACAAATGCTTTCATCACAACTACATCGTTTTCCTGGAAACGGGTGACAAGGAGTAGTAAAAATATTTTTTGAGGGGAAGGAAAATCTTATTTCAGGGTAATTTCATTACCTGA
>NZ_DATCRD010000356.1:0-10896 GCF_036569185.1 Chitinophaga sp. | reverse complement strand
GGCTGAAGTCAGCATCTGCGCCACCTTATCAGGTGTATCCAGTGTAGTCCTGTTATCGGGCTCTACTTCCAGGTATTTATTACAGGCCGTGAGCAGCAGGCAGCCCACACCTGCCAGTAAACTTATTTTTATAATATTCTTCATACAATAATTCTTTTAAGTACTCCTTACAAACCCACCTTTAGTGACATGACCAATTGCCGCTGAAGCGGCTGGGCTACCCCGCCGGCATTGAAAAACTCGGGGTCCTGCCCTTTCAGCTTACTGTCTGCATACAGCAACCATAAATTGCTGGCCGAAGCAGTAAGCGAGAGATTATTTATACCGATATTCCTGATCATCCTGGCTGGCAACAGGTAGCTGAGGGCGATGTATTTAACACGTATAAACCCACCATCCGCTACTCTTGCGGAAGAATAATTGTAGTTATTGTAAGGATAGGCGCCCCCCATCCGGTAATTGGTGAGGGCATCTATAATAGAAGGAACATTGGTTTTGTTCTCATCTCCCGGAAGGGTCCACCTGTCAAGGAACTCACGTGGAAAGGCATCCAGGTCGGAGTAGGTGGAACGGAATACAGGATTCAGCCGGATCTTATTGCCGGCCTGGTAAGTCAGCAATACGTTCAGTGAAAGATTTCTATAGCGGAAAGTATTGGAGAAGCCACCGGAAACAGGCGGGTCAACAGGACCTTCGTATACCAGGTATTTGGTTTCAACGTCCTGTAAGTTCACATCGCGGGAAACTTCTCCTTTTTCATTTACAAACAGGGGGATACCTGTATTGCTTTCCAGTCCCTTATAATCAAGGGAAAATAAACTGCTTACAGGATAGCCTTCTTTGTTTCCTCCTTCAGGTACCACCTGGTTAAATATAATGGGTGTATTCCTCGCATTGGTGATCTTGTTCTTATTATATCCGAACGTGAGGTTGGTTCTCCAGCCAAAATCGGTGCTGCGTACTATCTCCCCTCCTATGGTCACTTCTGCTCCTTTTGAACGCAGGTCAGCATAGTTGGCCGTCCTTACGTCCTGGCCACCAATACCGGAGGTTTTGATACCGGCAATCAGGTCAAAGCCGTTTTTCTTATATACGTCTATGGTAGCGGTGAGCCGGTTATTAAAGAATGCGGCATCCACGCCAATATTCAGCGAATATTGCTTTTCCCAGGTGAGGCCTGCATTTTCCAGGTCAATGATCTGGATACCTGATTCAATGACCCGTGCATATTGCCGGTAAGTATTCTGGGCTTTCAGCACGGCGCTTGAATTAGTAGCTGAGCCCATATCGGCAGTTAATCCATAGCTCGCCCTTAGCTTCAGCAGGTTTAGTTTTCCTGCGCCCTTCAGGAAATTTTCCTGGTCAACATTCCAGGCACCACTTATACTCCAGGTGGGCAGCCAGCGTGCTGTGGGGGATTTGCCCAGCCGGTTGGAACCATCGGTACGTATGGCTGCGGTAAGATTATAACGGCTGTTATAAGTGTACCCCGCGGTGGCAAAAAAGGCAGCGTAGCGGTCGTAAGTCTCCTGCATGCCAAAGTAGGGCAGATTAGCCTCACTTGCCTGTTTAAAGGCCAGGTAATATGGGTTTACGCTGCCGCCATAATCATACTGATAGCCGTAACCGGTATTCAGTGCATTTTGCCGGTTGGCATATTTAACCTCCTGGCCAATCAATACATTCAGGTCATGTTTACCAAATGTTTCGGTATAGTTCAGGCTGTTCCTGAAATTATAGTTGGTGAGGGTATTTTCATTCCTGTTATAGAAACCTCCCACCGGCAAAACGATCTGTGGAAATGCGTTCGGGTTATCCGGGTCGCTGTATAAAAAGCGATTGGCGTTAGCAATTACCGAATTGGAAGCCGCCCTGTATGCCTGCGCCTTATTGGAATTTTCCCTTACCAGGTCTTCCTGGCTGGTTTTGGCGTAACGGATAGCGCCCAGGAAATCGTACCGGAAATGTTTTGAAATACGGTAAGACAAATTGCCCTGTAGTTTCAGATCTATCACGGAAAGCTTCAGGGTATTATGCTGCAGTTCATCCAGGATATTGAAGGGCGCATAATTTCTGGTGAAATATTCCAGGTTGCCGTTTTCATCATATGCAGTTAACGCGCGACTGGTATTCAGTGCATAGTTATACGGGTTGATATCAAAATCACGGTTCATTTTCCCATAGAACGCATCTGTAGTACGGGCCACGGTTCCCGGCGCATCCTGCTGCCGTACGGAGCCCGTTGCAATAAAACCCGCCGACAGCTTATCGGAAAATTTATAATTGGTTTGTGAGTTGAATGTAAAACGTTTCACTTTATCGGCTACCGTCCAGCCATTGTCATTATAAAATCCTGCTGAAAAATAAGACTGCACATTATCAGATCCACCGGACAAACTAAGCGTGTGTTCCTGTATCAGTGAATTCCTGAATAATATGTGGAACCAATCGGTATTTGTCAGGGCATATCTTTGTAAAAAGGCCTTCTTCCCTTCCTGCGTATTTTCAAGGAGAAATTTGCCGGTTGCAGGATCATAGGTTTGTAGTTCATCATACATTTTACCGTACACACCTTTATCAGCGCGATTACCTACGTCGGCCAGGTTCATTAGTCCCTTCCTGGCTATCTCCGCATCTACAGACATTTGTTCTGCGGAATTCATGATATTGAAATTATTATAATTGGGTCTTAACTGGGTACTGAAATTCCCCGTGTAATTGGTTACCATTTTACCTGAACGGCCTTTTTTGGTGTTAATAACCACCACGCCGTTCATTGCCCTGGCACCATAGAGCGAAGTGGCGGCTGCATCTTTCAGGATATAAATATCCTCCACATCATTCATGTTCAACCCGGAAACTGAAGAGGCGAGCAAGGTCGACGGATCTCCACTGGATAACTGATCGTTGGATACATCAATTACATCTTCCAATACAATACCATCCACCACCCATAATGGTTTATTTGCGCCCGTAAGGGAAGTAACGCCCCTGATTCGTACCTTAGGCGCGGACCCGAAAGTGGCGGAAACGCTCTGGATACTTACACCGGCCGCCTTCCCTTCCAGGGCGCGACTGATATCCGTCGTTCCGTCCATCCGGATATCCTCCGCTTTAAGACGGGTGGAAGCTCCTGCAAACTTTCTTTTGTCAATTTCCTGGAACCCTGTTACAATCACTTCATTAAGCCCTTTCGATCCAGGCTTCATTGTAACATCAAGACGATTGCCGTTCACATTTCGTACAACAGGTTCATACCCGATAAAAGTAAACAGCAGTTTGTCGGTGGCAGTAGCCGCTATGCTGAATTCCCCCTGGTTGCCGGTAACAGCTGCTTTCTTTGCCTTTTCACTTCTTACCACTACTCCGGGCAGTGGGCTTCCTTTCTCATCGGCGACTTTCCCCGAAACGATAATCAATGAATCAATGGTGGCGGACAAGGCTACTTCTTTCTCCAAAGATTTATGCGCTGAAGTATTAGCAGCTGTTATCAACGGTAACGCCACAATGCCCATTACAACAGCAAAGCACTTTTTTCTGAAAGTTTCAAACGCCTGCCGGTTTATTAATTTGGTTGATACACACATGTTCCCTCTATGGGACATTCTGTAAAAGTCCATATTTGCATGGTTATAAATTAGTAAATCCCCTGTCAGACAGTCAGGAGCAATTGTGATTCCAGGGATTTGTAAAAACAGCAGGCCTACTGTTCACTGGTTCGATTTGTTTTATCGTTTTTGGTTGGTAAATGAAATTACGTTCGGTATACGACAGGCGATAAATAAAAAAGGGTGACCAAAAAAAAAATTTTCATCGCGGTCACCCTTTTTTATTTATCGCCTGTCGTATACCAGACTAATAAGAAGAGTGTACAATTACAATATGGCAACAGCCAGGTGATTTCACCTGGTTAAATAGATGGTATTCGGTTAAAAAATAGCCAACGGTTAAATGATCTCATTTGACTTTATCATTTCGGTATAAGTAAAAAAGGAGTAGCCCCAAGCTAAAGGGTGTCCCTGAAAAGGGGCGCCTTTCTTTTTGAATTTTGAAGACTTTTCAAAAGTATTTACCGGTACAAATTGCTTTTGAAGAATTGCCTGACAAAAAAATTCTATTCCGATCACCCTTTTTTATTCATTGACTGTTGTATGTCAAACCGACCATGTGAATCACAGGCTGTACCAGGAGATTCACATAGTTACAATAGATGGCATTTGATTAAAACAATCACGGTTGAATGTTCTCGTTCCACTGTATGGTCGTTTCGATATTGGCAAAATGATAACCCCGGCATGAGGGTCCCCTAAAAAGGACCCTTTTCTGCATTTTAAAACCTTTTCGCTTCTCTAATGTTTATTTATAATAACATAAATAGCGACGCGCATTTAAGTCTGTCTGAAATCGTTGAGCCGACTTCCATCCATAGATTTTAACTATTTTATTATAGAAATTAATTGAGTTCATTTATTTCACAATACCATTACCTTTATCATCCTGCACAAAATACAAGGTGCAAGTAATTGTTCACTCAATACAAAACTTGTAAACATGGGAAAAGAATCAAACGACATCAGTAAATGCCCGTTTCATAACGGGAGCATGAAACAAAACGTTGGCGGAGGCGGCACCAGGAACCGTGATTGGTGGCCTAACCAATTAAAACTAAGTATCCTGCGTCAGCACTCGCCCTCGTCGAACCCGATGGGTGAAGACTTCAACTACGCCGAAGCATTTAAAAGCCTCGACCTGGAAGCAGTGAAAAAAGATCTTCATGCGCTGATGACCGACTCACAGGATTGGTGGCCGGCCGATTTCGGGCATTATGGCCCGTTGTTCATCCGCATGGCATGGCATAGTGCAGGTACCTATCGTGTGGGTGATGGCCGTGGCGGTGCAGGCTCAGGGCAGCAACGCTTCGCTCCCCTGAACAGCTGGCCCGATAACGTGAGTCTTGATAAAGCCCGCAGGCTGCTGTGGCCTATCAAACAGAAATATGGCCGCAACCTTTCCTGGGCTGATCTGCTGATCCTTACAGGTAACATTGCCCTGGAATCAATGGGCTTTAAAACATTTGGTTTTGCAGGCGGACGTGCAGATGTATGGGAACCGGATGAAGATGTGTACTGGGGCTCCGAAACCACCTGGCTGGGCGGCGATATCCGCTATGCGCACGGCTCCCAGGGTGTGCAGGAAGGCCATGGCGTACTGGTATCTGACGATGATGCGGATGGAGATATCCATTCCCGCAACCTGGAAAAACCCCTGGCAGCTGTGCAAATGGGCCTGATCTATGTAAATCCCGAAGGCCCTGATGGCAACCCTGATCCCATTGCAGCCGCTAAAGATATACGCGACACATTTGGCCGTATGGCAATGAACGACGAAGAAACAGTGGCCCTCATCGCAGGCGGCCATAGTTTTGGTAAAACCCATGGCGCCGCTCCTGCCACTCA
Organism: Chitinophaga sp.; assembly: GCF_036569185.1. Classification (GTDB taxonomy): domain Bacteria; phylum Bacteroidota; class Bacteroidia; order Chitinophagales; family Chitinophagaceae; genus Chitinophaga. The sequence continues at coordinate 5,440 of NZ_DATCRD010000356.1, read as the reverse complement.
CGTGGGCAAAGAGCCGGAAGCCGCCGGCCTGGAATTGCAGGGCCTCGGCTGGAGCAATAGCTATGGCTCCGGTAAAGGCGCAGACACCATTACCAGCGGACTGGAAGTAATATGGACCAAAACACCCACCAAATGGAGCAACAACTTCTTTGAAAACCTTTTCGGTTTTGAATGGGAGCTTACCAAAAGCCCCGCAGGCGCACATCAATGGGTAGCTAAAGATGCCGATGGTATCATTCCGGATGCGTACGACGCTTCCAAAAAGCATCGTCCAACTATGCTTACCACCGACCTTGCCTTACGGTTTGATCCTGCTTACGAAAAAATATCCAGGCGCTTCCTGGAAAACCCCGATGCATTTGCAGACGCCTTCGCCCGCGCATGGTTTAAATTAACCCATCGTGATATGGGGCCCCGCGCACGTTATCTTGGTCCCGATGTACCACAGGAAGTGCTGATCTGGCAGGATCCCATTCCTGCGGTAGATCACCCACTGGTGAACGAAAGTGATGTTGCCGCCCTCAAAGCAAAAGTACTGGCATCCGGGCTTAGCGTATCTGAACTGGTGTCTGTGGCATGGGCCTCTGCTTCTACTTTCCGTGGCTCTGATAAACGCGGCGGCGCCAACGGCGCGCGTATCCGCCTGGCTCCGCAGAAATTCTGGGCGGTAAATAATCCGCCGCAACTACAGAAAGTACTGGCCGCACTTGAAGGTATACAGAAAGAATTCAACGGCGCACAAAAAGACGGCAAAAAGATCTCCCTGGCGGATCTCATCGTGCTGGCCGGCGCTGCTGCTATTGAAAAAGCAGCGAAAGACGCGGGAAGTACGATCACCGTTCCATTTACACCTGGCCGTATGGATGCTTCCCAGGAACAAACGGATGTGGAATCTATCGGTCACCTGGAACCTGCGGCTGATGGCTTCCGCAACTACCGCAAATCAAGATCCGGCGTCCCTACTGAGGCCCTGCTGATAGACAAAGCGCAACTGCTCACCCTCAGCGCACCTGAATTAACCGTGCTGACAGGCGGCCTGCGCGTGCTGAACACTAACTTTGACGGCGCTAAACATGGCGTGTTTACAACACGCCCGGGGTTGCTTACCAACGACTTCTTCATAAACCTCCTCGATATGCGCACCGCATGGAAAGCCCTGTCGGACGACAAAGAATTGTACGAAGGCAGCGACCGCACCACCGGTACAGCAAAATGGACTGCTACCCGCGCCGACCTGGTGTTTGGCTCCAATGCAGAGCTGAGGGCCATTGCTGAAGTATATGGCAGTGCTGATGCGCAGGAGAAATTTGTGAAAGACTTCGTAGCAGCATGGAATAAAGTGATGAACCTCGACAGGTTTGATTTAGTCTGATATAGATCTTTATATAAAGGAAAAGAGGCTGCATCATCAAAACATGATCGGCCTCTTTTTTTATTGATAAAGAGCGGCCAGATCATTCCTTGATTTGCTTACAAGCTTCAGGGGTTTGCATACATGCACACGATCCTGCTTACCGACCTTTGGCTCATGAAAATAAAACAAATAGCATTGGGCAGCCAGGGATTGGTTGTGCCAGTGATCGGCCTGGGCTGTATGGGCATGACAGGCTTTGAAGAAGGACATATGTACGGCCCTGCGGATGAGCAGGAAGCCATCGCAACAATCCACCGTTCGCTCGAGCTGGGCGGTAATTTTTTGGACACTGCCGATCTGTACGGGCCGCTGAAAAATGAGCAGCTCATTGCGAAGGCCATCAGCGGTAAACGTGATCAGTATATCCTGGCCACCAAGTTTGGCTGGGAAATCGACGACAACAATAAGGTGACCTGGGCCATCAATGGTAAAAAGGACTATGTAAAGAAATCTTTGGAGCGTTCGCTGCAGCACCTCAATACCGATTACATCGATCTGTATTACCTGCACCGCCTGGATAAAAATACGCCGGTCGAGGAAACGGTTGATGCCATGGCCGGGCTGGTTAAAGAAGGTAAAGTAGGTTATATCGGCTTGTCGGAAGTATCGTCTGAAACGATTAAACGGGCGCATGCCGTGCACCCGGTCACCGCAGTACAAAGCGAGTATTCTTTATTTGAACGAACGGTAGAAGAACGCGGGGTGTTAGCAACATTAAATGAACTGGGTATCGGGTTTGTAGCTTACTCACCATTGGGCCGTGGCTTTTTATCGGGACAAATCAAAAGTATTGATGATCTTCCGGAGAACGATTTCCGCAGAGCGATCCCACGTTTCCAGGGCGAAATGTTTCATAAGAATATTGAATTGGTGAAGGCAATTGAAGCCATGGCCGAAGCAAAAAACGTTACTTCTTCACAGCTGGCCTTGGCCTGGATTATGAGCAAGGGGATTTTACCGATCCCGGGAACGAAACGCCGGAAGTACCTGGAGCAAAACCTTGCAGCGACTACCATTGAGTTGACAGCGGCGGATCTTTCACAACTGGAAAGCATTGTGCCTTTGGGTACAGACACGGGCGCGCCTTATGATGAGTTCAGTATGGGCTTAATTGATTAATTTTGATTATGAACGCTATTAACTCCATATCAGAATTTCACCGGCTGCTGTCATTGCCTGAACCCCGCCACCCGATGGTAAGCGTGATCAATCTGTCAGAAAGTATTTTTTTGGAAGATGAAATCTGGAAAGGTTTCGTTAACCGATTTTATTGCGTTGCGCTCAAACGCGAAGCCAAAGGCAAGATCAGGTATGGACAACAGCATTATGATTACGATAAAGGGGTATTGAGCTTTACTGCGCCTAACCAGGTGCAACAACTGGACCTGCAGCATATGGAATGTGGGTCCGGTTATCTCCTGGTCTTTCACCCGGACTTCCTGTTACAACATTCCCTGGCGAACAGCATTCATCATTACGGTTTTTTTGATTACGCGGTTAACGAAGCGCTGCACCTGTCGGCCGAAGAAGAAGATGACCTGATCACGATCCTCCACAAAATTGATAAGGAGTGCCAGCATATCGATAAGCACACCCACGAGATCATTCTGACGCATATCGAGAGCCTGCTGAAATACTCCAACCGTTTTTATGAGCGGCAGTTTCTGACCCGCAGGAATAACAATTCAGCGCTGCTGACCAGGTTCGAACAGTTGATCGATGACTACTTTAACAGCGACGTACCGGGTTTGCTCACGGTACAATATATTGCTACGCAGATGAACCTGTCGCCGAACTACCTGAGTGACCTGCTTCGGATCCACACCGGGCAGAGCACCCAGCAGCATATTCATGAAAAACTGATCGCGAAAGCCAAAGAAAAACTTTCCACGACCAGTCTTTCGGTCAGCGAGATCGCCTATGCCCTGGGATTTGAACATGCGCAATCCTTTAGCACGCTTTTTAAAAAGAAGACGAATTTATCGCCGCTGGAATTTCGTCAGGCCTTTAACTGATTACGACTATCTCCCCTAACGTTTAATAAATTTACGGGTATGACTGGTTTCTCCCACCCTGATTTTCAGGAAATAAGTGCCTGGCGCCAGTTCGGTAACGTCAACGGATATACCGGATACCATCTTCAGGCGCTGCCCTTTACTGTCGTACACTTCGAGCGCCGCGTTATTTTTTAGTCCGCCTACATAGAGCTGGCTGCTGGCGGGATTAGGATACACTACGATCTCTTTATTCCCTTTTAATTTTTCGTTTACCGGCAACTGAGCGGAGCGTGTTCCCGCAGTATCTGCACCTGAGCTATCCACCTCTGGCAGGCCATTTTCCTCGCGCAGCAACTGGAAAAGATGATCCGGCCTTACCACGATGTGATTTGAATCCAGCGAATTCATCACGTTTTTAAAATTGGTAGGCTTCACATCCTGCCAGGGCTGCGCCTGTATGATAATAAACCTCGGCGCGGCGCCATTCCATCCTGCGGAAGCGGCAGCAATGGCGTCTTTCATGGCCTGTTCGCCGGTGCAGTAGTTACAGGAAAGCGGCATTCCCGGTAAACGCTGGTTGTAAATACTCAGCGGGCCGCCGGTATTCTGGGCGGTTACCCCAAGCAATGAGGGCGCATAGGTAGCAAAGCTTTCTCCCACATTCTGGTTGATACCGCCTGTGATCGTATTCCAGATGGTAAGCACCCGGAAACCTGCTCTCTTATTATAATCTTCTGTTTTAATAACAAACTGGTTTAAGGTATTCTGATCAGGGAAATTATTAGGGTAAACATATCCATACCCGGAGGGCCCTGAAATCAGGTTATCATTATCAGTAGCGGTCTGATGATAATAGTTCAGCGCTCCCGGCATGGCATCGAGCATGGCGGGCGATAAAGTCCATCCCATAGGCACTGCCCCGCGGTCGGGATTACTCCACAGTTTACGCATGAGGTGCTCCACGTATTGCAGGTTATCGCCGTCGCTTAGTATAAAGGCCACGTAGATCTTATTTTTCAGTGTTGGTTTTGGAGGGATGGGTTTAATGTTGACCGTTCTGGGCATGCCGCTGTGCACCGTTAAATTGGTGGCATAATCACTCGCCACAGTGGCGATGCCATAGCTGGACGCCCGGGTGATACCCGCGCCTTCTTCCGGCCACCAGCCCATGTACGCCGATCCCGCCGGCATGGAAGATAAGAAGCTGTTCAGCAATGCGCTTTCACCACTTACTGCAGGGTCCAGCCATATTACGGCCGCGCCCAATGCGGTGGCGTACTCCCGTAAAGAGCCCTGGTGCAGTTCCGGGCTTAGCCCGATCAGTAAACGATGATCCATAGTGGGCCAGTAGGTGTTGTACAACGTTTGATATACCTGCAGCTTACTGGTAAACTGGCCACGCAGATCTGTTAGTATAGGGAGATTATAAGGCGCTCCCGTTAACTTCGGCAATAAGGCCGGCGAAGCAATAAGCGCCTTTTTATCTTTTGCCAGCGTGGTGGCCAGGTTAACGGTGGCCGTTTGCGCCGGATCGTATACAATAAGACCTGATATTTCGCTGCGGTATTTGGTGATCAGCTCCCACCTGTCTGTATGTTCTGTCCATGTTAAACCCAGGGATTGCATCCAGGCATACGGCCCTTCCGCAAAGGCATCGCCTTCATAGGAGAAGATGCGTGGCTGTGCCCTGTTTACAATGCCTTTCAGGGAACTGAACAGGTAGGTTTCCGCGGCGGCATCCGTTTGTTGCTGTACGCCTACCCAATCCACTTTAATATAAGCCGCTCCTTTCCAGAATACCCGTAACTCGATGGAATGATTGGCAGCGGGCATTGTAAAAGGTAATTTAAAACTTGTATAATTAGACGCAATAGGAAACTGCTGTCTTGTAATTGTTTGCACGGCAAGGGTGGCGCCTGTAGTGGCATCCCTTACATCGATATCTACCACAGGATTATTATCCGCTGTATTGTTATCTATTTTCATCCGGAATTCCGCCACATTGGATCCTGCGGTAACAGAATTATCA